>NZ_BAAGVN010000350.1:0-40638 GCF_054780855.1 Pseudaeromonas pectinilytica | reverse complement strand
ACACCTCCAAGTCATCCCATCACCACCACGGTGACCGGATAGCGCCTGTCACGGCGCTGCGCGCCATGCCCGGCGCACATAAATAACAATGGGGAGCATTAAGCTCCCCATTTTTTTGTCCAAAATTTACGCATAGTTCTTTTTAAGAAGGCACAAATACCACTGCAATTAATGGCGTAAGCCGATTCCACGCGTGACTAAAAAATGGGCAACCCCGTATAGCACGACAATAAACCCGATGATAATGCCAAGCGCCAGACTCATGGGCACATCGCTGAGCCCCAAGAATCCGTAGCGAAACGCATTGACCATGTAAATGATCGGATTGCCGTGGGACAGCATCTGCCAGAATGGTGGCAACAATTGAATGGAGTAGAAGACTCCGCCGAGATAGGTCAAGGGTGTCAGCACAAAGGTGGGGATGATGCTGACATCATCGAAGCTCTTGGCAAACACCGCATTAATCAATCCTCCGAGCGAGAACAGGGTGGCGGTCAGCACTAGAGTGACGACTACGGCCAGCGGATCATGCACCTGTAAAGGAACGAAAAAGAGCGACACCGCGGTAACAATAGCCCCGACACAGATCCCCCGGGCAACGCCTCCGGCAACAAATCCCCAAATAATGAGATAGTTAGGAACCGGGGCGACCAGGATCTCCTCGATATTGCGCTGAAACTTAGCGCTATAAAAAGAGGAGGCCACATTGGCGTAGGAGTTGGTAATCACCGACATCATGATGAGGCCAGGGACGATAAACTCCATATAGCTGACACCGTGCATCTGGCCAATCCGGCTGCCAATCAAATTGCCGAAAATAACGAAATAGAGGCTCATGGTGATGGCGGGCGGCACCAGGGTTTGCACCCAAATCCGGGTGAAACGGGAAATCTCTTTAATCAGGATGCTCTTGAACGCAATCCAGTAGACAGCCGGGTTCATTGACGCCCCTCCTCGACCAGTTTCACAAATAGCTCTTCCAAACGATTGGCCTTGTTACGCATGCTCAGGACCTTGATCTGCTGGTCAGTCAGCGCGGTAAATAAGGGGTTCAATCCCTGACTCTTGGCAATTTCGACCTCGATACTGGTGTCATTGACATGCCGCCAGGTAAAGCCATCCAGCTGGATCCGCGAAGCACAGCAATCCAGATCCAGAATAAAGGTCTCGACATCCAGTTTGGCGAGCAGCTCGCGCATGGTGGTATTTTCCACAATCCGGCCCCGATCGATGATGCCGATATTGCGACACAACATCTCGGCCTCTTCCAGATAGTGGGTGGTTAGAATGATGGTCACCCCTTGCTCATTCAGCTGCTGCAGGAATTGCCACATGGAGCGCCGTATTTCGATATCTACACCTGCGGTTGGCTCATCCAGGATCAGCAACTTGGGCTCATGCATCAAGGCGCGGGCGATCATCAAGCGACGCTTCATGCCTCCGGAAAGAGTGCGGGCCTGTTTATCCCGTTTATCCCACAGATCCAATTGCTTGAGGTATTTCTCCGCCCGCTCATGAGCCAGCAAACGAGGCACGCCATAGAAGCCTGCCTGATTGACCACGATCTGCAGCACCTTCTCGAACTGGCTAAAGTTGAACTCTTGCGGGACCAGACCAATCTGTGATTTAGCCAATTCCAGCTGGGTGTCAATGTCGTAACCAAAAACCCGGACGCTGCCGGCGCTCTTGTTGACCAGTGAGCTGATGATGCCGATGGTGGTGGACTTGCCTGCGCCATTAGGCCCGAGCAAGGCATAGAAATCGCCTTGTTCGACGATCAAGTCGATCCCCTTGAGCGCTTCAACGCCCCCCTTATAGGTCTTGTGAAGACCCTGTATCGTCAGCGCCTGCATCTGGCTCACGCTCCCCTAGTAACATGGTATGGAAAAGCAAACAGTCGGTCATTATAACGGGCGATGGTGCAATAAAGCACAGACAAAAAAGGCGGCTTTATCGCCACCTCTTTGGAATGTCGCCCCGCGAAGAACGGGACTGTTATTTCAGCGGGATTACTTTGCCGATAAAACGCAGGTTCCGATACTTCTGGGCATAGTCGATGCCACAGCCCACGACAAACTCGTCGGGAATCGCAAATCCGACCCACTCCACGGGGACCTGAACCTCGCGGCGCGACGGCTTATCGAGCAGAGTGCAGATCGCCAGTGATTTCGGCTCGCGCAGGCTCATGATGTCGCGCACCTTGTTCAGGGTATAGCCGGTGTCGATGATATCCTCGACGATCAATACATCCTTGCTTTTGATCTCGTCATCGAGATCTTTGAGGATGCGCACTTCTCGCGAGCTGTTCATGCTGTTGCCATAACTAGACGCCGTCATGAAGTCCAACGAAACCGGTACCTCTATGTGTCGGCACAGATCCGCGAGGAACACGCAAGAGCCACGCAGCAAGCCCACCAGCACCAATTCGTCCGTCCCCTGGTAGCGGGCTGTGATGGCCTGTCCCAATTCGGAAATCCGTTGTTGAACCTCTTGTTCAGAGATCAGAACGTCGACCCTGTGTTTCATGACTTGCTCCTGACTACTTTCGCTTCGGAATATTGTTGAAAATGGTTAAGATGGTCACGGATTTTATCACCAATCCCTAAAATTGGCTCGACAAAGTCCGGGATAAAAAGGGAGCGCACTATCAGTTATAGGCAGGCTCTACAATAACAATTACAAGAGACACTAGTAGTTATGCAACATGCCACGGAACCACGTCGTCGCACCCGGCTCAGTCCAGATGCGCGTAGTCGTCAATTGATGGATCATGCCATCGCCGTCTTTGCTCAACGAGGTATCGGTCGTGCTGGTCACGCTGAAATCGCTGAACGAGCCAATGTTTCGGTCGCCACCGTATTCAACTATTTCCGCACCCGGGAAGAGTTGGTCGATGCGGTATTGGGCGAAGTTGAATCCTATCTCTACACTCTGGCACGCCAATCCCATAATCCGGAAATCAGTGCGCTGGCTTGTATCGAGCAGTTTATCGACCGCTATGTCGATGCCGCTTATGAGAAGGGTGACTACAATCTGATTGCTCTGGAGTGGGGAGCCTCCATCCGTGATGATGTCTGGCCACGGTTCACGCTATTTTGTGAACGCATGCTGGAGATCACCACAGGCACCCTGCAGCGCGGCGAAAAAAATGGTGAATTCAAGCTTCATATGGATACTCAATCGTTAGCCCAGCTGCTCAACAGCTTGTGCTTTCCGGCCAGCCAGATGATCTTCAAGACACCCCAACCACCCAAAGAGCAGGTCAAAGAGTTCATGCTGCGCGCCAGCCAGCTGGCTCTGGGGCTTCACTAACTCCTGGACTCCTCTTGTGTAACAGCGCCAGAACCGGTTATCCAACCGATTCTGGCTGGTTTCTTTGCGACATCATTTCCTAGACCGAAGCGCCCAGAGCCGCATCATCCATTCCCCAACGTTGTCCTATCGGCAGTTCGATACCGAGATGGTCCAGCACCCGCGCCACCATAAAGTCCACCAGATCCGACAATTGCCTGGGCTGATGATAGAAACCGGGAGAAGCGGGCATGATCACTACCCCTAGCTGGCTGAGCTTGAGCATGTTTTCCAAATGAATCGTCGAATAGGGGGTCTCCCGCGGCATCAGGATCAACTGTCCACGCTCCTTGATCACCACATCCGCCGCCCGCTCAATCAGATTATCCGACGCGCCATGGGCAATGGCGCTCACTGTCCCCATAGAGCAGGGGGCTATCACCATCTGTTTCGGCGCCGCCGAGCCCGAGGCGACTGGAGAGAACCAGTCGAAACGCGAACTCAGACGCACACGCCCTTCAGGAGCCTGGAAACGGCTCTCCAACCAGCGGGCGCAGGTATCCGCCTCGGTGGGCCACTCCTCGGATAATTCCGTGGCAATCACAACCCGGGCGGCATCAGACAGTAACAAATAGACCTGATAATCGGCACGCAGCAAACACTCCAGCAGCCGGACCCCATAGGAGGCTCCCGATGCTCCAGTCAGGGCCAGCGTAATCGTCTTGCGCGACAACGAGTGGCTCATAGCACCACCTGCTCATGGGCATGAGTCGTCTGAAGGCGTTCCAGCAACTTACTATGGATGCCACCAAAGCTGCCATTACTCATCACCAGGATCTGATCCCCCGATTTTGCCTCGGCCGCCAGATGTTCCACCAGTGCCGCAAGATCATGAAACACGCGGGTCGGTACCGGTGCCTCGGCCGCCACCTTGCCGATATCCCAGCCCAGATCGCTTGGCGCAAGCAGATAGGCTTTGTCGGCTCGAGCCAGGCAGGCCGACAGCTCTTTTTGATGCACTCCCAACTTCATGGTATTGGAGCGCGGCTCCAGCACCGCCAGGATGCGTGCCTGGCCGACCTTGGCCCGTAATCCACCGAGGGTAGTTTCAATGGCAGTCGGATGATGGGCAAAATCATCATAGATCTTGATACCAGCCACCTCGCCTTTAAGCTCCATGCGACGTTTGGGCATCACAAAGCGGCTCATGGCGGCCACGGCATCGACCGGCAGAACTCCGGCATGACGAGCCGCGGCTATGGCCATCAAGGCATTATGCACATTGTGCTGACCTAGACCGCACCAGTTGAGCTCGCCGACCAGAGCACCATCTAGCCACACCTCGAATCGTGAGCCATCCGCCACCAGTAATCTAGCCTGCCAATGAGCGCCATCACCATCCACGCGCTCGACCTCGCTCCAGCACCCCATCTTCAAGACCGCATCCAGCGCTCCACAGTGTGCCGGCGTCAGCAGGCGACCGGTACCCGGCACTGTTCGTATCAGATGATGGAACTGACGTTGGATCGCCGCCAGATCCGGGAAGATATCGGCATGATCGTATTCGAGGTTGTTGAGGATCAGGGTGCGCGGTCGGTAATGGACAAACTTGGAGCGCTTGTCGAAGAAAGCACAGTCGTACTCATCGGCTTCGATGACAAAAAAGGGCGAGTCGCCCAGTCGTGCCGAAACCGGGAAATTACCTGGCACGCCACCAATCAGGAAGCCAGGGTTGAGGCCAACATCCTCCAGGATCCAGGCCAGCATGCTGGCCGTGCTGGTCTTACCGTGGGTTCCAGCAACCGCTAACACCCAGCGCTGCTGCAACACATGGTCTCTGAGCCATTCAGGACCCGAGGTGTAGGGCAGATTACGATCCAGAACATACTCCACGCATGGATTGCCGCGACTCATGGCGTTGCCGATAATCACCAGATCCGGGGCAGGATCCAGCTGCGCAGGATCATAGCCCTGGATCAAGGTGATGCCCTGTTCCTCCAGCTGAGTACTCATTGGCGGATAAACATTGGCATCTGACCCGGTCACCTGATGCCCCAACTGCTTGGCGATGGCAGCAATCCCGCCCATGAAGGTGCCACAAATTCCCAGAACATGAATATGCATCGACAGCGTCCCCGAATGCGAAAGATAGGAGTATTGACGCCGCATTCTAGCAATGGAGACCCCCGTTGGGCAGTGATGGGATGCAGCCGAACGAAGAATATGCCGCCGAGGTAGCCATTTAATCGCTGCTGGCTATAATACGGGCTCACTCGTTATCAATGCTTGTAGAAAGGAAATGCCATGAGCCTGAACCTGGTTCCCGCCGGCAAAGAACTGCCGGAAGATATCTATGTTGTCATCGAAATCCCGCAAAATGCTGACCCGATCAAGTACGAGATCGACAAAGAATCGGGCGCCGTGTTCGTTGACCGTTTCATGGCGACTCCGATGTTCTACCCATGCAACTACGGCTACATCAACAACACCCTGTCTCTGGATGGGGATCCGGTTGACGTGCTGGTCCCGACTCCGTATCCGTTGGTTCCGGGTGCTGTCATCCGCTGCCGTCCGGTTGGCGTACTGAAGATGAGCGACGAAGCCGGTCAGGATGCCAAGCTAGTTGCCGTTCCCCACTCCAAGCTGACCAAGATGTATGACCACATTCAAGATGTGAACGACATCCCTGAGCTGCTGAAAGGCCAAATCAAGCACTTCTTCGAGCGCTACAAAGAACTCGAAGCCGGCAAGTGGGTCAAGGTTGAAGGCTGGGGCGATAAGGCTGAAGCCATTGCCGAGATCGAAGCTTCCGTGGTCCGTTACAACGAAAGCAAGTAAGAGACGATATCCGCCTCTGCGAAGCGGGGGATATAGAATAAACGCCACGCCTCTGCGTGGCGTTTTTTTTACAGAATAGCTGAATGAGCTACCCCAGCGGGATATGTCCCGGCTCGGCAGCCACGCGCTGCAGCCACTCCTGAATGGCAGGGTAACGGGCCAAATCAAATCCACCCTCTGCCGCAGCGTGGGTATAGGCATACAAGGCAATATCCGCCACCGTATACCGCTCGGCCACTAGATAATCATGACGCCGCAAATGTTGCTCTAGTACATCCAGCGCCAGATACCCCTTCTTCCACAGCGCAGGTAATTCAGCTTCACGCCCCGGAAAGAAACGTCGGATGGCGCGGGCCACGGCGATATAGGGTTCATGGCTATATTGCTCGAAGAACATCCATTGCAGCACCTGAGCCCGGGCAAAACGGTCAACCGGCCACAACGCCGATCCTTCCGCCAGGTAACACAGGATCGCATTGGACTCTGGCAGGGTACGGCCATCATCCAGCACCAGCAGCGGGACCTTACCCGCCGGATTCAACGCCAGATACTCCGGCGTGTGGGTCGCTCCTTGCCGGGTATCTGTTTCTTGCCACCGATATGCCAAGCCCAATTGAGTCAACAACAATTTGACCTTGTAACAGTTCCCTGACTCCGCCATACCGTAGACCTGATACATACCACCTCCTTGTTAACAATATGGTTACAATACTGAGTTCATATCCCCTTGCCCAGATAAAACTCAGTTTTGAAGGTCGCTTCTGGGCCAACTGTTGCCATGATGAAGCGGTTACGGCATCGGCCGCTGGTAAGCCTCACCCAACAAGGCGACAATTGGCTTATGATTCGTGCCGCTCGCTAAACCCGGCCCCAGGAAGCTGTATTCCATGAATAGACTCATCTCAACTCACAATCTGTGCTGCACCGGGATCGGGCTACTCTTGCTACTCCTCGCCGGGTGCCGCGTTCAGGTCTCGGTAGGGGATCCTGTGCCTCCGGACGATCCGGACCCCGAGCATTACCAACCCCCGGTAGACACCAGCTGGCACCTGCAGTTGCAAGGAACTCCCCGCCTGGATGTTTCAGCCGAACTTTACGAACTCGATCTATTTGATACCTCGAGCCAGACCATAGCAGCGCTACACGCCCAACAGCGCAAGCTGCTTTGCTATTTCTCTGCGGGGAGCCTGGAGGAGTGGCGCTCGGATGCCAGCAGTTTCCCATCATCGGTTCAAGGGGAGCCTCTGACGGATTGGCCGGGTGAAGTCTGGCTGGATATTCGCGCCAGCAAAGTCCGTGAATTGATGCGCAAACGCCTGCAACTGGCTCGGGATAAAGGCTGTGACGGCGTCGATCCGGATAATGTGGATGGCTATCTGCAGAATAGCGGTTTTGCCCTCTCGGCCGCAGACCAGTTGGATTACAACCGTTTCCTCGCCCGTGAAGCCCATGCCCTGGGGCTGAGCATAGCGCTGAAAAATGACCTGCAGCAGATCACAGCTCTCGTCGACAGCTTCGATCTGGCAATCAATGAACAGTGCCATGCTTATCAGGAGTGCCACTATCTGGCACCCTTTATCCAGGCCGGCAAGCCGGTGCTCAATATCGAATATGCGGATCGCTTTATGGCCGATGAGCAAAGTCAGCAGCAGCTCTGTGAAGAAGCAGCAAGTGAGGGGTTGCAGACTCAAGTACTTACACCGGCACTCGATGGCACAGTCAGGCTACGTTGTTTTTAAGGGCATCCAGATCCGAGTAACGAAACAGGAATAACAGCCGACTCGCACTCGTGTCAGCCCCCCAGACTAACACACAAAACGGCAACGCCAGTCACCGGAAGGGATAGCTGCCAGCCCACTGCATTCCATTCGGTAATGGTAATAGAAGGCCTCGCCCCAAGGCGTCAGCATCATCTCGCGGGTATATTCATGCGGCACTTCTTCAAGGGCATCCAGCTTGGCCATGGTTGGGGCATCGGCCACATAGATCTCACCCAGTACCGATTGTTGGCCCGAAATGATGCCCGGGTATTCCCCCAGATCAATGAGGTAAAAATTGGGCGGGCTCCACCACTGCCCGAGATAGGCACTCTCCCTGAGCAGCCGATGATGCGACTCCCCCCGCCGCAAGGTGCCATAGACCCAAATCAGTGACATCCCTTATCCCCTCCACTTGCCCCATTCCCGTCGACCAATTGTGAAAAATCCAGACTGCCTCTAGAATCCCGTCCACTTGAGCGACCCGCTCTGTTGATTATAGGAAGTTTTTGTCATGCGCTGCTGCCTGATCCTGCTCGCGTTGCTGCCATCGCTCTGTCTTGCGCACAACCTCAAAGAAACGCAATTACTCCCTTCCGTTTCCATCGCCGACCAGGGGGAGTTGCAACTCCATGGCAAGGATTTTGCCTACCAAAATTGGAACAGTGCCCAACTAAGTGGAAAAATCCGCCTCATCCAGCATATTGCCGGGCGCAGCAGCGCCAAGGCGCTCAATGCACCGCTCATTGAAGCGATCAAGGCCGCTCGATTCCCTCATTACAAGTACCAGACCACCACCATCATCAATCTGGATGATGCCCTGTTCGGAACGGGCAGTTTCGTGGTGAGCAGCGTCGAACAGAGTAAGCAAGAGTTTCCCTGGTCTTCCTTTGTGCTCGATGCTGACGGTCTCGTGCTACAACAATGGGGATTAGCAACCGGCAGTTCGGCCATCATCCTCCTCAACCCACAGGGGAAGATCCTGTTCGTCAAGGATGGGCAACTGACCGATGCAGAGATGAGCCAAGTCCTGGCGCTGATCCGTAGTCAACTCTGAATGCAAGCCACTGAACGACAAAACCCCGGTGCTAGGCCGGGGTCATAGATGTATCGAGTCAGCAAATAGTCAGAAGACGAAATGGCCTAACACTATCAAAATGGAGAGATAGGCAAGTAACAGGCACCACAACATGGGACTGGGTGTGCTCTTTTTCACGACATGGCACCTCCATGGATTACAACATCGCGTTAACAATATCACAACCATTTCCTAGGCCCCATAGTTGAGTGTCGATAGCCTCACATTTTTGCGGTGTTTTTAGAGCAAGAAATCCATCCGAGCCAGCTCCGGATGGGTTTCAGTCGTCATATGAAACTTAATTTGTGCTCGGTAGCACGCAAACATTCAGCCCTGGGGCAAGATCCCGCGAGCTTGCAACTGAGCCAACAAGATGGCAACGCCCTGCTCGATACCCTGCCCGTGGTTCAATAGATGAATATCTGCCTGTTCGGGGG
Source organism: Pseudaeromonas pectinilytica (assembly GCF_054780855.1). Classification (NCBI taxonomy): domain Bacteria; kingdom Pseudomonadati; phylum Pseudomonadota; class Gammaproteobacteria; order Aeromonadales; family Aeromonadaceae; genus Pseudaeromonas; species Pseudaeromonas pectinilytica. Next base: position 31,237 of record NZ_BAAGVN010000350.1, on the reverse strand, counting down.
CTTCATAGGGATCATCGATGCCGGTGAAATGCTTGATTTCCCCAGCCCGTGCCTTCTTGTAGAGCCCCTTGGGATCCCGTTCTTCACATTCACTCAAGGGGGTATCCACAAACACCTCGATAAACTCCCCTTCCGGCAACCGGGCTCTTATCGCCGCCCGTTCGGCGCGGTAAGGCGAGACAAACGCCGCCAGCACCACCAGACCTGCGTCCACCATCAGCTTGGCTACCTCGCCGACCCGGCGCAGATTCTCCTGCCGATCGGCGGTAGCAAAGCCTAAGTCCGAGCACAGACCGTGGCGCACGTTATCCCCATCCAGCAAATAGGTATGAATACCCCGTTGTATGAGTTCGGCTTCCAGAGCGCCAGCCAAGGTGGATTTACCAGAGCCGGAGAGGCCGGTAAACCACAGCAGAGCTGGCTTATGACCCTTCTGCGCCGAACGGGCCGCCTTATCGATAAAATGCTGATGCCAGACGATGTTGTCGGTGGTCACTTGCGTTGTCATGTACACCTCTTGTCAACCCCATCGCGGCCGGCATGGCCGCGATGGGGGATTCAACGGGACGTTACAGCTGGCTGATATCCAGTGCCTGCCAATGGGGGAAGTGCTTGCGCACCAGAGCATTAAATTCCAGCTCGAACTCGCTGAAGACCTGCTCGATTTCCACGGTGTCGGCCAAGGCTTCCACCACCATGCCCGCACCTATGGTGACATTACTCAGGCGGTCGATGACGATGAAGCTACCGGTATCCCGTACTTGCGTGTAAGGATCGACGCCCACGGCACTGGTCAAATCCAGTTCGACCAGACCGATCTCGTTGAGTTTGAGCTCAGACGCATCATGCTGTTCCAGGCTGTTTACATCGATACGATGACGAATGCTGGAGAACAACCCTTGCGTCTTTTTGGTTGCCAACTTGATGTCATACAGACGCCCGGTGGTGAGCGGGGATTCAGCCATCCACACCACATGGGCCAGCACCCGTTTGCTGACTGCGGTCGGCGCATCGGGCGCCACCAGCAGATCGCCACGGCTGATGTCGATTTCGTCCTGCAAGGTGACAGTGATGGCTTGGCCTGCCTGGGCTTGCGCCAATTCACCATCAAAGGTGACGATACGTTCAACCACACTCTGCTTGCCGGAAGGCAATACCTTCAATGTATCGCCCGGCTTGAGGATCCCAGCGGCGAGCGTGCCCATATAGCCGCGGAAGTTCAGATCCGGACGGCTGACCAGTTGCACCGGCAGACGGGCGGGCAGCTCGTTGTTGTGCGCACCGACTTCGGCATTTTCCAGCAGGGTCAGCAGAGGTTCGCCCTGATACCAGGGGGAGCGATCGCTCAACGTCACCAGGTTATCCCCATCCACCGCCGACAGTGGCACCACCTTGATATCGATAGCTGGCAGCGCTGCGGCGAAAGCCAGGTACTCGGCTTTGATGCGCTGGAAGGTTGCCTCATCGAAATCCACCAGATCCATCTTGTTGATGGCCACAATGAACTGGCGGATCCCCAGCAAACTGGCAATGAAACTGTGCCGGCGGGTCTGCTCCAGTACGCCCTTGCGAGCATCGATCAGGATGATCGCCAGATCACAGGTCGAAGCCCCGGTCGCCATGTTGCGGGTGTACTGCTCATGGCCCGGCGTGTCGGCAATGATGAACTTGCGCTTGGTGGTGGAGAAGTAGCGATAGGCCACATCGATGGTGATACCCTGCTCCCGCTCAGCTTGCAGGCCATCCACCAGCAAGGCAAAATCCAGCTTCTCACCCCGGGTTCCCACCTTCTGACTGTCAGAATGCAGGCTCTGCAACTGATCTTCATACACCTGACGGGAGTCATGGAGCAGGCGCCCGATCAGGGTGCTCTTGCCATCATCCACGCTGCCGCAGGTCAGAAACCGCAGCAGGCTCTTGTGCTGTTGTTGGTGCAGATATTCTTCGATGCTACCGCTTTGTTGGATCGCTTCGGCAATGGCGCTGTTCATCATCTTCTTCCTTTCAAATTCTGCTCTGGTGACTATCTATGCCTTGTGGATTAGAAGTAGCCCTGACGCTTCTTCAGCTCCATGGAGCCTGCCCCGTCATTGTCGATCACTCGACCCTGCCGCTCGGAGCTGGTGGAGACCAGCATCTCCTCGATGATCTCCGGCAGTGTGGTGGCATGGGACTCGATAGCCCCGGTCAGCGGATAACAGCCCAGAGTCCGGAAGCGCACCCACTCTTGCTTCGGCACTTCGCCCTCGGTCAGCGGCATACGGTCGTCATCCACCATGATGGTGACGCCATCGCGTTCCACCACAGGGCGCTGCTTGGCAAAATAGAGCGGCACGATCTCGATGTTTTCCAGATAGATGTATTGCCAGATATCCAGCTCGGTCCAGTTGGAGAGCGGGAACACGCGAATGCTCTCACCCTTGTTGACCTGACCGTTGTACAGACGCCACAGCTCGGGACGCTGATTCTTCGGATCCCAGGCATGGTTCTTGTCACGGAACGAGTAGACCCGCTCCTTGGCGCGAGACTTCTCTTCATCACGGCGCGCGCCGCCGAAGGCGGCATCGAAGCCATACTGGTTCAGCGCCTGTTTCAAACCTTCGGTCTTCATGATGTCGGTGTGCTTGGCACTGCCGTGAACAAAGGGATTGATGCCCATGGCCAGACCATCCGGATTCTTGTGGACGATCAATTCCATGTCGTACTTCTTCACGGTGGCATCGCGAAAGGCGATCATCTCGCGGAACTTCCAGTTGGTATCGACGTGCAGCAACGGGAAGGGCAGCTTGCCCGGATAGAACGCCTTGCGAGCCAGATGCAGCATCACCGAGGAGTCCTTACCGATGGAGTAGAGCATCACCGGATTTTCAAACTCGGCCGCCACTTCACGGATGATGTGAATGCTCTCGGCTTCCAGTTGCTTTAAATGGGTTAGTCTTGCTGCATCCAATGGTTGTGTCATGCCTTGCGACTCCTCTTGCATTCAATCCTGCGCAAACCGTGCGCTTAAATTCCGCGGTGATGGCTCTAGGCCAGATTCACCAGATGTTCCGAACCGCTAGCCCCCAGAGCACTACCCTGCTGACCGCTAAACCAACTCAGACTCTCGGCCAGCGCCGCCACTTCACCCACGACGATGAGTGATGGGCTGCGAGCGCCCTGAGCCAATTCAGCCAAATTCTGTAACTCGCCCCGGATCACTCGCTGCTCGGGCGTAGTACCCCGTTCGATCAGCGCCACCGGTGTGTCTGGCGACCGCCCATGGGCCAGTAATTTTTGCTGGATCACCGGCGAAGAAATCAGCCCCATATAGATCACCAGGGTCTGATTACTGGCCGCCAAGGCTGGCCAATCGGCCTCCTGACCATCCTTCTGGCAATGCCCGGTGATAAACACTGCACTCTGGGCATGATCCCGGTGGGTCAGCGGAATGCCGGCATAGGCGGTAGCTCCCGCTGCTGCTGTGATACCCGGTACCACCGAGAAGGGGATACCCGCCGCCTTGGCCGCTTCGAGCTCTTCAGCGCCGCGCCCGAACATAAAGGGATCGCCGCCTTTCAGACGGACAACGCGCTTGCCCGCGCGTGCATGTTCCAGCAGCAGCTCATTGATCTCATGCTGCGGCACGCTGTGTGCCCCGGCCTTCTTGCCTACACTGATCCGCTCAGCATCCCGGCGGATCAGGTTCAATACTTCCGGCGACACCAACTGGTCATAGAGCACCACCTCAGCCTGTTGGATCTGCTGCAGCCCCTTGAGGGTCAACAGACCCGCATCACCGGGGCCGGCACCCACCAGCACGATTTCACCACCTTGCTGCTCGGTATGAGCCAACTCGTTCGCCAGCCAGGCGCGACCACCGGCTTCGTCACCACTTTGCAGCAAGGCTGCCAGTCGGGAGGAGGCAAAGGCCCGCTCCCAGTAACGACGACGCTCGCTGATAGTACCGAGCGCCGCTTTGACCTTGCTGCGCAACTCGCCGGACAGGCGAGCGAGAATCCCCAGATGACTGGGCAACAAGGCTTCGAGTCGTTCGCGCAGCAATCGGGCTAGTACCGGAGCAGCCCCGCCACTGGAGACCGCCACCATGATGGGTGAACGGTCGATGATGGAAGGAAAGATAAAGCTGGAACGGGCCGGATCATCGACCACATTAACCCACAGACCTTCAGCTTCGGCGGCGGCGGCCACTGCCGCGTTCACGGCTTCATCATCGGTGGCGGCAATCACCAGCCGCTGACCGGCCAATTGTTCAGCGCTAAACTCGGCGGCCAGATGATAAAGAGCAGCTGAATCAGCCAGCTCCTGTAATTCCTCATGCAAGCAGGGAGCAACGATGGTGAGCCTGGCTCCAGCATCCAGTAACAAACGGGCCTTCCGCAACGCCACATCACCGCCACCCACCAGCAAGATGGGACGCTCAGCGACCTTGGCAAACAGGGGTAAGTACTCCATCGTTTTCTCTCCTACGCATTTTCAGTGTGAATATAAGGTTCGCAGTTAAGCGCATAAAATAATAAAAACGCACTTTTTATACTTATTGGTTATTAAGAACTTCCGCTTTGTCTCATTCCCATACTGAGCCAACCGCGATTGACGGCAAAAAAATCCAAATGATGGCTATTTTCTCAAGACAAACCACAACGTCGAGAACAGGAAAGGGAGTAGGATCGAGTCTCAACGAGCTCTCCCTTCACAGACTGAGGAACAAACCATGCTGCCAGATGGCAATTTGATCGGGATCATAGTGGTGGTTGCCGCCGTGATCATATTCATTCAAGCCGGCGTCAAGATAGTACCACAGGGCTTCAACTGGACGGTTGAGCGCTTCGGCCGCTATACCGGCACTCTGCAACCTGGGTTCAATATCTTGATCCCCTTTGTCGACAAGGTGGGACGCCGCATCAATATGATGGAGCAGGTGATGGATATCCCGCCCCAGGAGGTGATCAGTCGCGACAACGCCAACGTCACCATCGATGCGGTGAGCTTCGTACAGGTGATCGAGGCGCACAAGGCGGCCTACGAGGTGAGCGATCTGATGCAGGCCATTCGCAACCTGACTATGACCAATATCCGCACCGTGCTCGGCGCCATGGAGCTCGATCAGATGCTCTCCCAGCGCGACACCATCAACGAAAAGCTGCTGATGACCATGGATGCGGCCACCAGCCCGTGGGGTGTCAAGTTTACCCGGATCGAAATCCGCGACGTCAAACCGCCGCTGGATTTGATCGAGGCAATGAATGCCCAGATGAAGGCCGAGCGGCAGAAGCGCGCCGAGATCCTCGAAGCCGAAGGGGTACGGCAGTCACGGATCCTCAAGGCCGAGGGCGAAAAACAATCGCAGATCCTCAAGGCCGAAGGGGAACGTCAGGCCGCCTTCCTCGCCGCCGAAGCGCGGGAGCGACAAGCCGAGGCAGAAGCCCGCGCCACTGAGATGGTCTCCGAGGCCATTGCCAAGGGCAGTAGCCAGGCGATCAACTACTTCGTGGCGCAAAAATATACCGAAGCCCTGACCCGCATTGGTGACAGCCCGAATAGCAAGATCATCATGATGCCGCTGGAGGCCAGCTCCCTCATCGGTGCCATTGGCGGTATCAGCGAACTGTTCAAGTCGACCACGAATAATAAACCGAACCAGGCCACACACTCGGCCGCCCCCCATGAGGAGACCACTGGATGGCGTTCCTGACCGAACTGACCTGGCTTCACTGGCTGATCCTGGGCGGTGCCCTGCTCATCCTCGAGCTGCTGGGCGGGGCCGGTTACTTGCTATGGCTAGGACTGGCAGCACTCAGCGTGGCCAGCCTGGTCGCCCTACTACCACTAGGCTGGGTCGGACAGTGGCTGCTGTTTTCGATCCTGGCCTTGCTGTTTACCGGCGGCTGGTGGTACTGGCAACGGCAACGATTGCAAGGCAAGCACCATGACCCAGCCAGTCAGCTCAATCAGCGCCCCCAACAATGGCTGGGGCAAGAGGCCATCCTGCAACAGGACGTGGTGAATGGCTTAAGCCGGGTTCGACTCGGTGACAGCGTCTGGCCGGTTCGTTGCAAGCAACATCTGGTTGCCGGGGCGGCTGTACGGGTGACGGCAGTGGATGGGATTACCCTGATTGTGGAAGCCCTCGAGCCTCAGGACTAAAGGCCGAGGTGTATCTTTGCGCATCCCCTCGGTGGCTCACTGTCGAGGGGATAGCCGCTCAATGCGTCAACTGCCCTGCTCAACCAATGCCAGACGGATACCCAGCAGCACGAACATGCCGCCGACAGTACGATTCAGCCAGTGACTCCAGCCCTGACTCTGCCGTAGTCGGTGACCAGCCTTGGCACTGAACCACGCCAATACCGCGCACCACAGCATGGAATTCACATCGAAGAGCGCACCCAGAAAAATAAACGCCAGCATCTTGCTGGGAGCGTCATGGCTAATGAATTGGGGAACGAAAGCCAGGAAAAACAGCGCCACCTTGGGATTCAGCACATTGGTAATAAAACCCTGGCGAAAGATGCGCCACAGCGGCAAAGATAGCTCGTGCGAGGGCACTGCCTGGCTTTGCACCTTGGCCCGCAACAGGCCAAATCCCAACCATAGCAGGTAAGCAGCCCCCACCAGTTTCACCACCAGAAACGCCATGGCCGATGCAGCCAGCAGAGCGGCCAAACCAAGCGCAGCGGCTAGGACATGGACAAAAACGCCACAACCAATCCCCAGACTGGCCACCATACCTGCGCGCCAACCCTGTTGCAGGCTGCGTGCCGCGATGTAGATATTATCCGGCCCCGGAGTCACATTCAGAACAAACCCAGAGACGATAAATAACCAGAGATCATGAGTACCAAACATGGAGGCCATTCCTGTGACTGAACATTCCTGAAAATCAGTGCAACAAATTACCGCTGGCAGGGCAAGCGGATCCATACACATCTGGTGGGTGGATTTCGGGGGTCGAATACAGCCGCAGTGTGTCAGGACTCACATCAGGGCCTGAGCCCGACGCGTAACCTGAGTACAAATCAACCAGATAACCATCGACTGATGTCGCCGCATACTCACACAGCGATTGGCGCAACGAATCAAGTCCGGGGGTAGTCGTTACGGCACACTGTTCCTCGACCTCAGCCATCGGCATTGCCGATCTGTTCATGACCAAGGAGACCTGCATGACTCGACGCACGCTTATTCATTGGCGGCAACTCCCCCTGTTGCTACTCGGTATAACCCTCTCATTCACAACTCAGGCCGAGCTCTATGCCGGGCAGCAGTGGCTGAACCATGTGAAACAGGATCTGGCCCCCTTCTGGTATAAGGCCGCAGCTGCTGTGCCAGACGGCGCATTCCCCAGCTTTCTATGTAACGATGCCTCGGCGCCGAGCACCGAGCAGTTGCTTTCGGCGACCGCCACTCTGTGCCCGGAGCTGGCTCAGGCACCCGATTGGATCAAGGAGGGCTTCCCTTATCAGTGGACGCGGATGGTCTCCCGCCAGACGTTTGCCTATGGCGTCATCTTCCATATGACCGGTGATCCCAAAGCATTGGAGTTAGCGCGGCAAGGGGTAGATTTTATCCGCCATAAGGCACTGTTACCCAATGGCGATGTGATCGGAAAATTCAAGAATGGTCAGCCAGCCGATCAGCCCGAGGATCGCACCAGTCAGGATCTGGCCTATGCCCAACTCGGCATGGCGTTCTACTACTACCTGACCCGGGATCCGGCGGTATTAGCGGACGTCGAAAAAGTGCACAACTACATCTTCACTCACTATCGGGATGAAAAACAGCAACGCCTGACCTGGTATCCGGCCAGCCACCAGGCCGATCAGCAGGTGGAGCTGGTGGCGCAACTCGATCAGCTCAACGCCTACATGGTGCTGCTCACGCCCCTACTCCCGGCCAAGGAGCAGCAGCGCTGGAGCGATCAGATGGGCTGGCTCTGCACCGCCATAGTCCGCGACTTCTACTACCCGCAAGAGCAACGATTTTTTGGTTATATCCATGATGACTCAGGCCGTGCGGCTGATGCCCGCCACGCCGATTTTGGTCACACCATCAAGAGCTTCTGGATGCTCTATCTGGTGGCTCGGCAGCGAAATGACATCCTGCTCCAGCAGTTTGCCGAGGGCGGGATCTACAACATTCTCAAGCGCGCCTACCGCCAGGATCTGCTGAAAAATATCCCGCTGCCAGAAGCGGTCGATCCCCAGCATGCCAACGATGTGGTGGGCTGGTGGGGCAATGGCGATGGTCGAGATGGCAGTGCCTGGTGGGAATATGCCGAGCTGGATCAGGCTGCTGCCACTTTGGGTCTGCAGCAGGCCATGCCACGACAATATCTCTATCTGACCTGGCCAAGCTGGTTCAGCGCCTTTGTCGATCAGGAGCACGGCGAAGTCTGGGGCTGGATTAGTGACCGGGGCAGCGCCAAGGTCCATCTGTGGAAAAATGGCTATCACTCCCTGGAACATGCCCTGATTGGTTATCTGACTGGCAATGGCTTTCAGCATCAGGCCATGACCCTCTACTTTGCCACGCCCATCCAGATTGCACCGTCGCAACCCATCTATTACTACCGCGGTGACATTACGGATGCCAAAGCTGTCGGCACCTCGCCCTCAGGCTTGCCGCTGTGGCAAGCCACCATTAAACAACTGCACTAGAGGGAAATGGGGGCCCTCACCGGCCCCCTGCTGTTGAAATACACGGCGCAACAGATCCACCTAGTTGCCTCTCGTCAAACCAGCCGGCGGAGGAACACGAAACGATAAAAAAAGGAGCGCTTATGCGCTCCTTGTGGTTTGGCGGCGTCGAGACTCCGTCTGTCATACCGCAGCATAGCATGGGCTAAACCTTGAATTGACGGACTCGACTAGCCAACTGTTGGGCCAATTCGCTGAGGTCATTACCGGTCTGCATCACGGTGCCAGAAAGCGCGGCTCCCTCTTCGGTCAAACTATTGAGCTCGGACACACTGCGATTGACCTCATCCATCACGGCACCCTGCTGCTCGGTTGCCGATGCAATCTGGAAATTCATATCTAAGACCTGAGTCACCAATTGCTGGATCTCCGTCAGGGAATCCCGGCTCTTATCTACCATGCCCAAGGTTTCGCCCATTTGCTGGCTGCCTCGATCCATCGCCTGCACCGCGCTTTGCACTCCTTGTTTCAGCGACGCAATCATCTTCTGGATATCCTCGGTGGAGCGCTGGGTCCGGCTAGCCAGGGTCCGCACTTCATCGGCGACGACAGCAAATCCGCGGCCTTGCTCACCGGCACGAGCCGCCTCGATCGCCGCATTCAAGGCCAATAGGTTGGTCTGCTCGGCAATCCCGCGGATCACATCCAGTACCGAGGTGATTTTTTCAGATTCATCCGCCAGTTGGGCCACCATCTTGGCCGCATCCTGAATACTGCCGGATAACTGACGATTCATTTCAACGTTGCGATTCAGCAACTCCATCCCCTGAGTCGCGCTGCTCTGGGCGTGGTGGGTTTGATCAGAGGTCTGCTGGGCGTGGCGCGATATATCATGCACCGCTTGATTGATTTCATTAAATGCCGTGACCAGGGATGCCAGCTGGACTCGCTGACTCTCACTGATATGGTCCACCTGTACCGAAATCTGCCGTAAACCGCCGGTACTCTCTTCCAGACAGTTAACGTCACCGAGCAGCTCCCGAATCAAGCTCTGCAACTGATCCAAAAAGCGGTTGAAACCACGGGATAGCTTGCCCAACTCATCCTTAGAGGTCACCGGCAAGCGGCTGACCAAATCGCCCTCACCACGACTAATATCTTCAACCTTCTCATAGACCGCCAGAATCGCGTCCACAATCAGCTTGGGACCGAAGTAGATCAGTAACATCCCGATAACGAGTGAGAAGACCAGCAAAGCCAGGGTCCAGAATTGAGTGCTATCCGCCATCTCATCAGAAGCTTGATGCAATGTCTCGGCCAGTTTTTCATCCAGCTCACCGGCCAGATTGTATTGTTCACGCAGCGTGGAAAACTTGTCTCCCAGATCGTGATGCAACCTAGTGGCGTCTTCGAGGTTGCCTTGTTCCGCCAGCGTAAAGACCTGCTCAGCTCCCGCCTGCCAGCTGCTGAATAGTTCAAGAAACTGCTGCAGTTGCCCGGTCACCTCAGGATAATCCGCCATCAAGGTTAGAAATTTTTCCATCCGCTCTTTGGCTTGTTGAACATTTTCGGCAAAATCCTGCTTGTACCCCGCCGCCTTGTCGCCCTTGCCTTGCGCCAGCAGAAAATCTTGTTGTGCCGTCAAAGCTTGGTACAAATCCCGATCCGCGTTAATCACCACACCCTGTCCGGGCATCAAGGTGCCGGCAAATAATTGGGTATTGCCTTGTAACCGATCCAGCGCAAAGTAGTTGATCCCACCAATGGCCAGGATAAACAGGGTTAACAGCACCAGACCAAATGCCGCCTTGATGCGAATACTCATAGCGTTAAACAACATACCTCATCCCCTTTACTATCCGCTGACCTGATGAAACTGGTGCGAGAAAACCACCATTGACATCCATCATCCTGTTTTTACTCACACAACTGCCTTTACTATAGTTCAGCCGAACCAGATGGCAGGGCTGACGCACGCTATTTCTGACGCAAGACCTGCCTACTGGTGATCCCCAGCAACAAGCTACACGGCCAGAAAGCGTTGAGTGGACCCTCGATCATCAGCTAAAACAAAAAAGGACTCCATAGAGGCCACGCCAAACGGAGAGCCATGGCAACGACTTATCCGCGACGCGCTTGCGATTTAGCCGTCGTCCGTAATTGCTGGTGCCAGGTTATCTGTCGATAGGCGACATAATACTTCAGGATGTTCCGGACATAGCGCACCGGCTCAGCCCCCAGCTCACGGGCGACGACCACCTCGACCTGACCAAACCAGCGATTAGGATCCCGTCCCTGCTCTCGGGCCTTTTGCCGCATACGCGCAATGGCAGTTGGACCGGCATTATAGGCGGCCAACGAAAACAGGGTCTGATTCATCTCATCAATCTCGGGCGCCGCGAAATACTTGTCATGCATCTGGCGCATATACTTGACCCCGGCATGGATATTGGGCTCCAGCTGCCGGATATCGCCGACCTGCATCGCATCCCCGGTCGGTGGCATCAATTGCATGACGCCGATGGCACCACGAGCCGAACGTTGTTGCTGATCCAGCCGCGACTCCTGATAACCCTGCGCCAACAGCATCAGATGATCGAAGCGGTAATCCAGCCCGTAACGTCGAAACAGCTCATGAATGGGTTTGACCTTACGCCACTCGCTGATCCCATGTACCGGCCCCTGACGGGCAATCCGTTGCTGATATTCAGCAAACTTCAGCTCCATCAGGTGCTGTTTTTTCGCACTCTGCTGGAACCCAGCCAGCAACGCCGCCAACTTGGGGCTCTGGAGGCGAATGGCCCAGCCGATCTGCGCCTGTTCCCGCAACACAAGCTCAGGATAGATGCGGATTTGTGGATAGACCGATTGCCACAAACGAGCCTTCCAGTCATCCATGATAGAAAAATCGATGAGACCGGCATGCAGCATCTCCAGCAGATCCTCATCCTCCAGCGCTTCGGGAACAATCAAGGCTTCCGCCCGTGGCCGTCCCGCTTTGATCAAGCGTCCATTGAGTTTTTCGATGCTGCTGAAATAGCTACTGGAGCGACGAACCGCCAGCATTCGTGTTGCCAGATCCCGTTCATCTTGGAGTTGGGGGGCCGCAGCCGATGCCACCAGCACTTCATTCTGGTGATGGCCAAGCTGACGTACAAAATCGACCTCAGTTTGGCGCTGGGGCGTCACCGTCAGGTTACCAATCGCCACATCGCCCAACCCCTCCACCACCCCGGAGATCAGTTGGTCACGCTCGACAGGTATGGCCAGCACAGAAATCGGATGACGCCCGGTTTTCAGCGTCTTGTTGAGGTAAAGCTCCAGCTCTGCCAACACATCGGCGCTGATGCCACGAGTACGGCCATTATCGTTGTAGAAGAAGGTCCGACTGTAAGGCACCAGCACCCGTAAAATCCGCCGCTTGCGGATCTCGGGCCAGTCGCCAAACAACGGCTGAGCCAATCTGTCCCAATAGGCCGGGATGGATTCAGCCCGCCGGGTCACATCAGGATCGAGTGCCGACTCGCCAAGCGCAGACTCGGTAGCCAGAGCCACGGCCTCCGCAAACGCCTCCTCCTCCGGAGGGGCGACTCCAGGCTTGAGCAACCACCACAAACCGGCACCCAGCAACAGAACAACCAGCAATACCACCCACCGCTTACGCCACATCCACTGCAACTCCATTTGCCACACCACAGACCCCAAAGCCTCAGGATCAAAGGACTACCAGAGGTAACCGATGCCCACACCACCCGACCACTGATCCCGATCCCCACGTTCGCTGACAATCGGACTGTTCGCCGCATCCCCCAGCAGATGCTGGCAGAAGATGCCGCTCCCCAACATCCAACGCTCCGAGACACGCCACATCACGGCGGGCCAGAGATAGACCTGACGCAGGCCCGAACCCGCCTCGAACTGAGGCAGGCCACTGACGGCCGCATCCGCGCCATTGATACTGAACGACTGTTGCATATAGTCGTCATCGGACCAACTAAAGCCAGTTCCCAACCCCACAAACAGGGTATAACTCAAAGGCACCCAGACGCTGGCAAACGGGCTGATACTGCTGCCTTCGGTCTGACCCAGCACACTTTTGGTCGCCATCACGCCCGCGCGGACCCGATAGGGGATCCCGGACATCTGCAGATAGTGCCAGCCCACATAGCCACCGGCCTCCAAGCCCATGCCGATCTCCGGTAGGGTCGCCACCACGGGGTCCGTCACATCACTGCGCCCCAGGCGGATATTCAGCACTGGACCCGCTTCCCAATGATCATCCGTGATGAGATTGGCATCGGCATAGGGGCCATACCATTCGACAAAACGGCCGCCATCCAAGCTGATCCGGGCCCCCGGTACCGCACCCGCCATGCTGTCACTGGCACCGTACCACTCGGTGGTGACCCCAGCGCCGACGCCGAAAAAATTCGGTACCACATCATCCAGTGACATCCCTATCGCGACCACTGGCTGACTCGCCCCTGACAGGCAGGCCAAACCGATGGCCACTATTCGCATCATCCTTTGCATCTCAAACTCCTGTATTGGCATTATCGTCCTTGCTCGCCACTCATAGCGGCCACTCACCCGTGGTGGCGGAGGCACCTTTGACTCTCGTTAATGTACCCGATCTGGCCCCTATCCGTCCGATACCGATTCAGGATCTGTGATGATGAAATTCTCAGCCCGATGATTTATCCGGTACTAGCCCATTTCTATCATATTCGAATAAAAAAACGGCCTCGATAGAGGCCGCATGGGTGTTCAGAGTTGGTATTGCTGCGCCAGCCGTCGCTTCTGCGCGTATAACGTCAACAATTCCGTCTGACTCTTGCCGGCGTTGTCATAAAACAGGGCCCCACCCTCCTGTAGCGCCACAAACCGCGAGCGAATGCACTGCTCGACAAAATCCAGCCGCTGCAGAGTGAAACGCGAACAGCTCTTGCCGTGCAGGTCATCTTCAATATCCAGCACTTGCGAACGGAAGTTCTCGACCTCAAATAGGCTCTGCAGCGCGTCCGGATCCTGCAACGCCTGTTGCCAGCGGTTGATGAAAGAGAGCACCCAGGCTAATACCGCCGGAGAAGCATTCTGGCTCTGCAACCAAGCCAGCTTCTGCTGATACACCTCGAGAGCCACCTCTTTCAATTCTCGATACAGAGCCAGTTGTGCCGCTGTATCCATGGCCTGGCTATGCCGTAACAACCAGCCAAAGAAGTTTCGGGTCTCGAAGCGCTCACAGGCATGAAACAGCGGATCGCTCTGGCCATTGCTGTTGAAGTCCACCAAGGGATCAAATGGGTACATATAGCCGAAATCGAACAAGCCAATCTGGCCCTGCTCCTCGATGATATTCCCTGGACACAGATCCCATTCCATCAGTCCGGCCTCCTCACAGGCCACGACAGTGCTCAGGATCTGGCGAAAAATATCTGCATTGAAGTGATCGAGCGGCCGCCCCGGCAGCCAGGGCGAGAGGATGATCCCCAAGCGATAATCGGCATACAGGGTAGGAACTATGTGGGTCAGGCGCTTCGCCCAGGCCGGATCCGCTTTGAGACGGGTAAAATCGGCGCGACGCTGGACCTCGTTCAAAAACGAAGTCTCGCCATTGATGTTACGCACCAGAGCCTCGGACCGCCGCTGTTTCAGGGTGTAATGCACGCCACCGACACACAAATGCAGCACCTGCGCCGTCAAGCCGCCGCCAAAGTGTTCCAGCACCAGCGGCGAATCCACAGGCAATCGAGCGAGTTCGGCAGGCGTCAACGGGCAGTTAGCACTATCGCCCACGATCAGGTTCTGATCGCTGGCAACAAAGCCCAGCTGTGCTTGTTGGCGGGCATGGACATGAGCATTCATGGTAAAGATCCTTCCGGGTAATGACAGGGACAACGAGGAGCGGGATGACTTCCAATTCATCTTGCCACCTTCATTCTGGTCGTTCGCGACGGGAGGAGTATCCGCCACTGTGATGGAAGCTGAGGGTGGAAACAGGGCCTGGCGCATTGAGTCCATTGTTTATAGCGCTAAGATAGCCAATATTCGATTAACTCCGGTTCAATTCCGGCACCCGAGTCCACCATGATGATGCAGCCCTCAGCCCAGCCCCTGTCTCTCGCTCCTACGGCGGTCGATGCTCGGGTTGTCCCCCGTTTGTCGACGTTGCTGCATGCCTTAGAGCATCACACCCTCGTCTGTGTCTGTGCCCCTCACGGCTACGATCAGGCCACTCTGTGTCGGGATCTGACGGATCGATGGCCACACCCGGTGTCGCTATGGCCGCAGCTGCCGCAAGACCAAGGTCTGCTGTTGGCCGAACTCGATGCTCTGCCCACCGCGCAACAACAGGTGCTGGCCACCTGGCTGCTCAGTCATCCCTCGCAACCGGCTCTGCTGGTTTCTGCCCCCTGCGCCGCCCTGGAAGGACAACTCAGAACCGGCGGGCTGACCCCGTTACGATTGGATGCCAACTATCTGAGCTGGGGTGAGCCCGAGTTGGCGATGTGGCTGTCGAGCCAGGGGATCTCCATCGCCGAAGCAGAACCCTGGTTGCCGTTCCTGGACGAGTGGCCACTGGCCTGGCAGCTCTGGCAACAAGCCCGTGCTTGCGCAGGCAATACCGCAGCCTTGCTGGAGCGCTGGGGACTGGAGTATCTGGCACAAACCCTGAATCAGTTACCTGCTCCACTACCCGAAGCGCTAGCGCTCCAGGCCGACTATCGGCAACTGGATGAGGCGCGCTTGTTGCAGTTGGCCGGTTGTAGCCGCGGACAGTGGCAGCCACTGCGCTGCCTGTTGCTCAATGCCGGCTGGTTGCTCGAAGAGGCACAAGGCGATCGTTGGCAGCCCTGGATTGCCCAGCTGTTGAGGGTCTGGCGCGAGCAGCCGCACCTCGATTGGGAGCCGCTGAGTCAGTTACTGGCTGACCTCCCCTTGAGCGAGATTATCGAGCTGCTACCGGCCGAGCCTCTGCCGCAACTGGAGCTGTCTTTGCTCTCGCGCATCGGACTGAGCTGCCTGGAGCAGAGCCATGGTTCCTGGCTGGCCTCCCGTCTGGCCGCTCTGCCTCGACTCTGGTTACAGCAACAACCGGGGCTCTGTCTGTTGCAAGCCTGGCTGGAGATGGAAGTCTCGCGGCGTTCGGATCGCGCCGAAGAGCTGCTCAACCGTCTGATGGCGCACCCCTTGCCCGAGGCCGAAGCCCGCAGCGCCCGACTGCTCAAGGCAATGGTCAGCTTCAACTTTGATCATCTGCAATGCGCCATAACCCAGTTGGCCGCACTGGATGATCTGCCGCAATCCTTGCAAGCGCCCTATCAGCTGACCCAGGCCAGTTGTCTGCTCTATACCGGCCAACTGAGCCGGGCGCGCGCCATGCTGGAATTGCTGGTGAGCTGGGCCGATTGCCAGCAGCAATACCACCTCAAGCTGGTGGGCTGGTATCGCCTGGCCCAACTTCATTTCTATCAGGGGGATTGGCAGCAAAGCGGCAAAGTCCTGCAACTGGGGTTGGAGTTTGCCGAACAGCAGGCGCTGATCGAAGATCCGATCCTCGAATCCTATTACCGCTTACAGGCCGAGCTGGCGCTCTATCAGGGACAACCGGATCAAGCCGATTACTGGTTACAGCAAGGCAAATCCATGAGCGCTGGGCTCGGTGATTACTGGCAACTGCCCTATCTGGCCCACCGTTGCCTGACCCTGATCTGGCGCGGAGATATGGCCGAACTCCCCAGCCGCCTGGAGCAACTGGAGCAACAACGATTCAGTCAGCAATATTGCCGACTGTGGCGATTCCGGGTTGGTTATACCCTGGCTCTGGGTTATCAACAACGGGATGACCAAGCGGCACTGGAGCGGCTGGCATTACGCAGTCCCTGGCATACCCAGGTGGATGATCTCTATGATCTGCTGGATAACTTGCTCTATGGCTGGCTGGCTCAGTTACGCGGCACGCCCAAACCGCGCCAGGAGTTACAGCAACTGCAGACGTTGGCCGAGGAGTGGCAGGTGGTTTGGTTAGCCCAGCAATTCCAACTCCTGCAACTGCTACAAGGCGATGGCTCACTGGAATCATGGCAGCAACTACTGAGCTGGCTGGCTGGTCGGGCGGCCTTTATTCCGCTGCTGCTGGCTGGCCCCAAGGTGGTAGCCCCGCTGCAGGAGCTGGCGCGCTGGACACAGATCCGGCCCAGTCTGCTCAGCTTCATCCAGCAGACACTGGATCTGTTGACCCGCCCCTTGCGGGATCCGCAAGCACATTCCGCAGACGATGATCTAAGCCTCCGGCAATGGCAGATCCTGCGGCTGATCGCTCAGGGACTGAGCAATGAACAGATGGCGCAACAGCTGTTTGTGGCCCCCTCGACCATCAAGACCCATATCAATCATCTGTATGCCAAACTCGGGGTGCGCACCCGGGCCGAGGCCCAAGCCGTCGCCCGGCAGCGGCTGGTTGGGAAATAGCGACTCGAGTACCCAGAGCGCCAGCTCCCGATAACCAGCCGCCACAGCGGCATGGGTTATGGCTTAAAGTGATGGCCTAAGGTTTAGGTTGGTAAGCGGCAAATGCCCGGCTAAAGCGCACCTTGAAGCCGTCGTCAGTCTTGGTCAGGGTGTAAATGGGCAGATTATGCTCGTTGGCAAAAATTAGTGCCTTGTCAGCCCCCATCACCATCAAACCGGTATCCAACGCATCGGTATACAGAGCACTCGGCGCAATCACGGTCACTGACACTAGCTTGTGCGTCAATGGCTTACCGGTGGCCGGATCGATAATATGGGAGAAACGTTGGCCATCGAGTTCGTAGTAGTTGCGATAGCTGCCGGCGGTACTGATGCCGTTATCCCCGGGCGTCAACACGTTTTGTACCTGTCCCAGCTCGTCACCGGGTTTCTCGACCGCAATGCGCCACAAGTCGCCCTGGCCGTTGTGCCCCTTGAGTCGCAAGGCTCCGGCAATCTCAACCATGTAATTTTTGATGCCGCGGCCATCCAGCCAGGCCGCAACCTGATCGGCGGCATAGCCTTCGCCCAGGGTCGAGAGATCCACATACAGATCCGGAATATCCTTGCGTACCGTCGCTTTGTCGCTGCCGATCTCGACATGCAATTTATCCAGACCGGTCCGCAACCGAGCGGCGGCGATCTGTTGTTCACTCGGGATCTTGGTCGGACGCTTATCCGGACCGAACCCCCACAGATTCACCAGCGGCCCGACCGTAATGTCCATGGCGCCGCCCGTCATCTTGCCAACCCGCAGGCCTTCGATCAGCACATCGGCCAGATCCTGGGAGATTTCGACCGGTGTGGTGGCTTGATGCTGGTTGAATCGGGAGAGCTCGGAATCCGGCTTGTAGGTCGATAGCTGATGATCGATACGCTGCAGGATCTGCTCGACTTCATGCTGCAGTTGCGGCTCGCCACCCGGGTAGTCGCCGACCACCTTGACCGCATAGTGGGTCCCCATGGTCGGGCCGCTGACTTTCAACTCCGGCAACGCCGAAGAGGGTGCCTCCTTGCAGCCCAGCAACAACAACAGGCCGCAGAGGATCAGGCCACGCACACATACTTGATGACGGTTCACGTTATTCTCCTTACTGGGAGTGAGCAGCACCGAAGGGGCGCTGCACACTCGTTGAGCCTTGTTGCCAGCACATCGCCGCGACATGTTACGGGATGCCGAGCAAGGAAGGGGCCAATCAGCACCCAAGCCACAGATCGCCCATCAGCAGGCATTCCACCCGCCCTGACAGTGGTTTTCAGCTGGTTGATGCCAGCGATGACGACCGATTTGCCGCAAAGACGACAGGTAGTAATCCGACATTCTGCCGCTGGGCTCAGGGCTTACCGACACAAGAGGGGGTGCGCGGTGCCGCTCCCTGCTGCTCCCATTCTGCCGGGGTATAGGTATGCAGGGCCAGAGCGTGGATGATACCGGCCAACTCGGTGGCCAGAACCTGATTCACCGCGCGATGACGCGCCAGCAGGCGTTGCCCTTCGAAGGCTGAACTGACCAGAATCACGTTGAAGTGACTCTCGGAGCCCGGCTCGACACGATGCATATGGCTTTCGTTGAGAACCTCCAGATGGTTCGGGGTAAAAGCCTGCTGCAATTTTTGCTCTATCTGCTGCTGCATCGACATGGCAAGACTCCTGATAACGATGATGAGATGACGACGATGATAAACCAACTCTGGATCCGGACGCCCAGCACCATACCCAGAGCCATGGTCGGACTCAAGATCGGATCGACGCACAACATACAGTGATCACAGGCCGGATGCGTCAGTAGAGATACCGAAATGTCAGATTAATGCGCTCCGCACAGACGCGCCGGGTCTTGGGCAAGGCATGTTGCCAATGGTGCTGCATAGCACCGGCCATCACCAGTAGATCACCATGCTGCAGCAGAAATTCCCGTTTCTCGCCACTTTGTCGGTGCCGAAGCACAAAACGGCGACTCTGACCCAGGCTTAAGGAGGCGATTACCGGGTTCTCCCCCAGCTCCGCCTCATCATCGGCATGCCAGCCCATGCCATCCTGGCCATCCCGATAGCAGTTAAGCAACAGGCTGTTGAAGGGGCTTCCGGTCGCCTGCTCGCACGCCTGCTGGATCGGCAGCAAGCAGGCTGGCAGATCCTGCGCCTGCAAGGTCAAGCCCGAATAGCGGTAATCCCGTGCGCCAAACCAGGCGATGAGTCGAGGCTGCCAGTGCCAGCGGCCGAACAGCCGGATCTGCTCATGACGCCACGCAATCTCGGCCTGCAAACGCTGTTGCAAGGCACTGGCCTGCGGCGCGCCCAGAAACCCCGGCCACCACAGTAGGTCGCCATCCGGCAGCGACAGCCAGTTCCCGGGCTCGGCGCCTATTGTCAGCGGCTCTGCGGGTGCGAAAAGCGGATGTTCCAGCGTCATGCGCCCATTCCTCCTGTTATTCCCGAGACCAGGAACATTGGTGGATCCGGGCCGAGCAGGTAGAATAGCGCCCGTTAATCCATTCTGTCTGTAATGAGTGAGTCATGAACCAAGTTGAATTGGCAGGCCGATGCCTGACGCTGGAGCGCTATCCCGTCAGCCAGGATGCCAACCTGCAGGCGTGGGATGCCACCGACGAATATCTGATGCAGGAGTTGGCCCCCTGGTTGAGCGATGCCTCGACGGCCCCGGTGCTGATCTTCAACGACGGCTTTGGTGCTCTGAGCTGTGCCTTGCACACCTGCAATCCCGTCAGTATCAGCGACTCGTTCCTGAGCCAAGAAGCCACACGCCGCAATCTGCTGGCCAACGGGCTTACCGTGGAATCAGTCACACTATTAGGCTCCCTCGACCCGCTACCCGCGGTCCCGGCATTGGCGGTGATCAAGATCCCCAAGACGCTGGCTCTGCTGGAGCAGCAGTTGCTGGCTTTGCGCCAGGTGGTGACTCCGCAAACCCGGATACTGGCGGGTGGCAAGACCCGGGAGATCCATAACTCCACCCTGGCACTGTTTGAACAGATCCTGGGGCCCACCAAAACCTCTCTGGCCTGGAAAAAATCCCGATTGATCCACACCCAGGTGGTGGAGCGCCCGGCCTTGGCCAATCCCTACCCGACAATATGGGAATTGGATGACAGCGGCTATCGCATTCATAACCATGCCAACGTCTTCTCCCGCGGCAGTCTGGATATTGGCGCTCGCCTCTTCATGGCCCATCTGCCTAGTGGACTGGAAGGTACCATCGCCGATCTGGGCTGTGGCAACGGGGTGATTGGCTTGAGTGCCTTGATGAACAACCCGAATGCTCAACTGCTGTTTATCGACGAATCCCATATGGCCATCGCCTCCAGCCGGTTGAATGTCGAAACCAATCGTCCGACCGATTTGGCTCGCTGCCAATTTATGCTTGGCAATAGCCTGGAACAGGTCGCCACTGATTCCTTGCAAGCCGTGTTGTGCAATCCGCCGTTTCATCAGCAACAAACCATTACCGACCAACTAGCCTGGCAGATGTTCTGTGATGCCGAACGTTGCCTGGTTTCCGGCGGCGAGTTGTGGATCGTGGGGAACCGCCATCTGGGCTATCACATCAAGCTGCAACGTTTATTTGGCAAGGTCGACTGTATTGCCTCTAACCAAAAGTTT
Source organism: Pseudaeromonas pectinilytica (assembly GCF_054780855.1). Taxonomy (NCBI): domain Bacteria; kingdom Pseudomonadati; phylum Pseudomonadota; class Gammaproteobacteria; order Aeromonadales; family Aeromonadaceae; genus Pseudaeromonas; species Pseudaeromonas pectinilytica. Next base: position 10,467 of record NZ_BAAGVN010000350.1, on the reverse strand, counting down.
GTTATTTTACGCGCAACCAAATCTTAGGAGTTCACATGAAAAGCATACTGTTTGCCTTGCTCGCTCTGACTCTCGGTGGCTGTGCCACCACCTGGCCGGAAAGTGCCAGCCTGAACCCGCAAATCAATGATCAACCGGATAATATCTACAGCGGCAATACCATTGCCATCGACAATCAGGACACCCGTCTGGGTAGCCAGATCATCAAGATCAAAATCAAGAAAGATCCAGAAGTTCTGATCCCGAACAACATCACCCCAGGTGCCGTAATGGCCGATCGTCTAGGTAAAGGGCTTGCCGCCCAAGGCGCCCAGATCTCCGCACAAGGCGATACCCACCTGACACTGATCGTCGATGAGATGCAATCAGAAATCACCAAGCCCGGCCTGGTCTACAAGAGCCGGGTCAGCCTGAAAATCAAGCTGAAGGCTGAACGCAATGGCGCCTCCATCACCAAGGAATATCGCAAGTCGGCGATGAAAGAGAGTGCAACCCAGCCAGATATCGGCGATATCGAACTGCAACTAAATGAACACATCTCCTCCTTGCTCAACGAGATGCTGCAAGACAGCCAACTGCGCAACTACATCAAGGGAAGTAGCTACTGATGAAACACTGGTTACTGACCCTGTTACTGCTCCCCGCCCTGGCCTGTGCTGCAGCCAAAAACCCGGCGCCGGCTCATCCGGCAACACACAATCCCATCGTGTTGATGGAAACCAGCTATGGCACTTTGACCATCGAGCTGGATGCCACCAAGGCACCCAAGTCAGTGGCCAACTTCCTGAGCTATGTGCAGGATGGCAGCTACGACGGTTCACTGTTTCACCGGGTGATCCCGGGATTTGTGGCGCAAGGCGGTGGCTATGATGCCAACTTCCAGATGCTGGCAACCAAAGCGCCAGTGGTCAACGAAGCCCGCAATGGCCTCTCCAACCAGCGCGGCACCATCGCCATGGCCCGCACCCAGGATCCGGACAGTGCCACCCGCCAGTTCTACTTCAACCTGCGGGATAACCTGTCGCTGGATGCCGGCATGGGTGACGGCTATACGGTGTTCGGTCATGTGACCCAGGGGCTGGACGTGCTGGATAAAATTGCCCAGCAACCAACCGGTGATGAAGGGAAACTAGGGGCTAGCGATGTCCCGGTTGAGCCAATCTTTATCAAGCGAGTCAGTCTGAAGAAATAACGCACTGGCCAAGGTCGCAAACAAAAAACCGCCATCTCTGGCGGTTTTTTTATATCGACAACAAGGTCAAGGCTGAGATGACGCTTCCCGCCAGGGCGCTACCTTGAACAGCAACAGCATTCCGGGGACTGCCAATGCGGTGCAGATCCAGAAAAAACCGCTCCAGCCATATTGGGCGACCAGGTAGCCGGTACTGGCATTGAAAAAGGTGCGCGGCACAGCCGCCAGCGAGGTAAACAGCGCAAACTGGGTCGCGGTATAGCGCGGATCCGTGGTCCGGGCGATAAAGGCGGTAAACGCCGCCGTTCCAAGCCCCACCCCCAGGGCCTCGAAACCAATCACCAACCCCAACGCCACAAGATCCGGGCCGGTTCCAGTCAACCAGACAAATCCCAGGATCGACACCAGCTGCACCACCCCGAACAACCACAAGGCGCGGTTGATGCCCAATTTAATCATCCATAAGCCGCCGAGCAGCCCACCGATGACGCTGGCCCAGAGCCCAACGTTTTTGGCGATAATGCCGATCTCGGTCTTGGAGAAGCCCATCTCCATATAAAACGGCGTGGCCAGCGCCGTGGCCATGCTGTCACCCAGCTTGTAGAAGAAGATGAAGGACAAGATGAGCAAGGCGCTACGCCAGCCCTGACGGCTGATAAATTCATGGAAGGGTTCGACCACAGCTTCACGCAAGGTCTTGGGAGCTCGAGCCAGTTGCGGCTCCCGCACCCACACGGTCAACAACAGCCCCGGTACCATAAACAGCGCGGTAATAAGAAAAACCTGCGACCAGGGCAGATGATCCGCCAGGATCAGCGACAGCGAACCCGGCACCAGCCCGGCGATGCGATAGGCATTCACGTGCACCGCATTCCCCAATCCCAGCACCTCATCATCGAGAATTTCCCGGCGAAAGGCATCCAGCACTATGTCCTGACTGGCACTGAAGAACGCTACCCCGAGCGCCAGATAGGCGATGCTCCAGGTATCCATCTGCGGAGTGAAGCAACCAAAGCCAGCAATGGCCGCCAGCAACGCCACTTGGGTCACCAGCATCCAGCCACGACGCCGTCCCATCCCCAGGACTGGAAAGCGATCAATCAGCGGTGACCAGATGAACTTCCAGGTGTAGGGAAACTGGATCAAGGCAAAAAAACCGATGGTCTTGATATCCACCCCTTCGGTCTTGAGCCAAGCGGGGATGAGATTGATCAGCAGATAGAGGGGCAGACCCGAGCTAAAACCGGTGAAGACACAGATCAGCATGCGACGGGAGAACAGGAGTTCCACCCAGGATTTATCACTCATGGAGGCATTCAAATTAACGGTGGAAAGAGCCGCTTACCTTACCGCAAGCCTCCGGTTTGTGCCAACTCGAGTCCGGATGAACCCTTGTAGACACAGGGTCGGCGACACCGTTGTGCTTCAGGAAGGCATCCCCATCGACCACCTCGCCTATTTGACCTGCACGTTGATGTCACGAAGTGTGGAGGAAAACGTTTATTTAATAGCCACTTTTCAGCTTTCCTCTCGTTATGCTGGAAAAAAATGCAAAAATCGCGCGGTTCGCCAACGATTTTCAGGGGCTACGGCTTCTCATGAGAGGTGGCGCACAATAAAATGCCGCCGCGCTTTTGAGTTTAATAAAAATGAGCGCTACGGAATCCAACAAGAACGTTACGAGACGAGAGAAACAAAATGGCCAAATTCAACGCTACCCTGCTGGCGATCACTGTGGCTGCTGCCATGGCGACCCCGGCGTTTGCCGCCGATTACAGCGATGGCAATACCCATAAAAATGATTACAAGTGGATGCAGTTCAACCTGATGCGCAGCCAAGGCGCCAAGATCCCGTTCGGTGCCCAGGATGACACCTATGCCGAAATGGAATTCGGGGGCCGCTCCGGCATTTTCGATCTGTATGGCTACGTCGATTTCTTCGACCTGTTCCAGAGCAACAGTGATGATCGCCACGGCGGCGACAACATGTTCGCCAAAATTGCCCCGCGTATGTCTCTGGATGGTTTGACTGGCAAGGATCTCTCCTTCGGTCCAGTGAAAGAGTTATACATTGCCAACGTCAATAACATCGGCGACAAGGCACTGTTTGAACACTACATCGGTATCGGTTCCGATGTGGAGATGCCCTGGTTCGGTAAGATGGGTCTGAATGCCTATGCCCGTTATGTTCGTGAAAACTATGGCGCGGCCAATGAAAACCAGTGGGATGGCTATATGGTCTCCACCAATTGGTTCAAACCATTCGCCAACTTCAGTAACGGCTCCTTCATCGCCTATCAGGGTTACCTGGACTATAAGTTTGGCGCTAACGATGTAAGTGATGACGGCCTGCACAGCTCCACCTCCATGGAGTGGTTCAACGGTATTTACTGGCATTCCGACCGTTATGCCGTCGGTTACGGTCTGAAGTACTTCAAAGATATGGCACTGGTCAAAGATGGCAGCCCGATCGGGAATCAGGACACCACCGGCTTCGGTCACTATTTCGATGTGACCTACAAGTTCTAATCGCCCCGTTGCGATAACAAAAAACCGGAGCAGATGCTCCGGTTTTTTTTATCTTATCAGCCAGGCTTGAGGCTTAATCGCGGAAGTTGGTGAACTGGAAGGGTTGCCCCAGATCGGCACCGCGGACCAGCGCCATCACGTCTTGCAAATCATCGCGCTTCTTGCCGGTGACCCGTACTTCATCACCCTGAATGGCCGCTTGAACCTTGACCTTGGAATCCTTGATCAGCTTGACCAGCTTCTTGGCCATATCGCTTTCAATGCCTTCCTTGAGAGTGACTTCCAGGAAATAGCGGCGTCCCGAGTGTTCCGGCTCGCCAATATCCAGGCAACTGGCGTCAATATTGCGCTTGATCACCTTGTCACGCAGAATTTCAACCATCTGCTTGAGCTGGAAATCAGCATCCGCAGCCAGTTTAATCACCTCTTTATTCAATTCGAATGAGGCTTCCACACCACGAAAATCGAAACGGGTCTGCAGTTCGCGATTGGCATTCTCCACCGCATTCTGCACCTCGTTCATGGCTACTTCAGAGACGATGTCAAAAGAGGGCATGATAGGTTCCTGTGTTCATATAAAGGCCGGTAATCTATCAGAAAAGAGCACAACACTGAATGGGTCTCTCTGTTAGAATCCTGCAAAGGACACCATTCGGAACCATAATTCCTGACCGCTAGGATCCGGCACCAGGCCATGCCCCCACCGGGTACCGACGGGGGCTGCCGAAACAGTGGGGCCATACCGATTCTATGCCTAATATGGTAGAGGGTGACTTCGCCGATAAGTGCGCGCGAAGCCGACTGACGATGATAATCACGGGAGAAGGAAGATGAAGCACTGGACCCTGTTCGGCTGCGGAGCACTGGGAGGCGTCATGGCCGGACTACTGGCACAAGCCGGACATCAGGTCAGCCTGTTGCGTACCTTTCCTCCCCAGCAGGTGCCCCAAGAGGTGAAACACCCCCTGCTGCTGAGCTGGTGGGATCTTGAAGGCCAGCATCATGAATTCAACCCTGATTTCTTGCAAACCAAAGATGCAGCCAACATCAGCCTGCTCCTGGTCACCACCAAGGTGTACCAGGTGCAAGTTGCGATGGAGCCTCTCATCGGCCAATTGCCGGAGGCCACACCGATACTGCTGTTACATAACGGCATGGGCACCGAAGCCTGGGTCAAACGCGCCTTCCCTGCTAATCCGCTCCTGATCGGCATCACCAGTAATGGCGCCTTGCGTCTGAGCGCCGAGGAGTTTCGCCATACTGGCAGTGGGGAAACCTGGTTCGGAGCCGGCAACGCCGCAGGGAACGACTGGCGAGGTGTGGTGGATGTGCTGGCACAAGCCCTGCCCCACGCGGCCTGGAGTGATGAGATCCGCATGAAGCAATGGGAGAAGTTGGTCATCAACGCCATCATCAACCCGCTGACCGCCTTGAGCGGCGAAACCAACGGCTCTCTGCTCACCCGTCAGGAAGAGGTGGAAGCGCTCTGTCACGAACTCATGCCCCTGCTCCAGCGCGAAGGGTTCAACCTGCCCGAGGAAGCCTGGGTCTCCCGGGTGATGGCGGTCGCCGCAGCCACAGCGTCAAACTACTCCTCCATGCAGCAGGACTTAGTCGCCGGACGCCCCACCGAAATCGACTATATCACCGGCTATATCTTGCGCGAGGCCCAACCGCTGGGTCTGCATATGCCTTTGCACCAGCAGTTGTATGATGCCATCAGCCATCGGAGCCCTATTGCTTCGGGTATCTCAAATTTTTCCATCTGACAGGGCCGATACGGCCAAGGAGTCATTATGTCCCATCACGCGTTAGTGGTACTGGCCCCCGGCTGTGAAGAGCTGGAAGCCGTTGCCAGCATCGATACGCTAGTTCGCGGTGGCATCCAGGTCACAGCGGCCTCCATTTGTCCCCAGGGGCGCTTGCAGATCACCGCCTCCCGCGGCGTCAAGTTGGTCGCCGATGTACTGCTGGAGTCGGTTGCCGAGCAGCCGTTTGATCTCATCCTGCTCCCTGGCGGTCTGCCAGGCGCTGAATACCTGCGCGACAATCCGCTGCTTATCCACATGCTCAAGGCGCAACGGGCGCGCGGCGGCTGGCGGGCGGCTATCTGTGCCTCACCGGCGCTGGTGCTGGCACATCATGATCTGATTGGCCCGGCCAAGGTCACCGGCTATCCGGGCACCGAAGGACAATTACCAGCCAGCGGCTTCATCGCCCAGGCGGTCGTGGTGGATGAGCCTGAACGGCTGATTACCAGCCAGGGACCTGGCACCAGCATGGCGTTTGCGTTGGCAGCGGTACGGGTTCTGGAAGGCGATACCATAGCCGACAAGGTGGCAGCAGGCATGTTGTTGAAATAAGGCAAACAGCAGCGGCGGTGGAGACTCGGTTCGGTGCCGACTCCATCGCCAGCATCTTGTTCAGATAGGACTCTCTTTTCCCAGTTCCTGCACGATAGTGGCAATGCTCAATAGCAAAGCGGAACGAACCATCTGGTCCTGCCGATCCAGCTGCATCTGGTATAACAGCTTGTCATCATCGGCGGCCAGAGTCGGTAGTTCGGGGATCCCCAGACTCTGAAAGCAATGCAGACGTTTGAGACGGGTAAACAGCGCCTCATCACTGAAGCGGTAATTGCGAATATCATCCCCCAACCAGTCCCGTAATTTGATACAGAGCTCCAGGTCCTGGTAGGTCTCCAGAGAGAACATCCCCAGCGCCAGCATCAATTTCAGCCGTACGCTCAGCTCGGAAAGAGGCCCCTGTCGATTCAACAGCGGTTCAATCGCATATTTGACCGCAAACTCTTCCTGCCGAAACGCACTGCGTAACAGGTGGTCCGCGCCTTCTTCGATCACCGCAACCACTTCGAGAAAAAATCCTCGCGGGTTATCTGCCGGAGCCAGGCGTTCGAAGAGTTCATCTTCTTGGGTTACATAAGTCATAGATTGTTATTTTATTCGGGAAGACCAGTGATGATGGCGGCGGTTGCCATACCTGCCGCCATCCGATTCGGGCTATTCTTGCCCACGCTTTATCTCATCGATTTTTCATATCCTGATACAGGCGCACAATCTGCAGGATCTGCGGCTCATACAAGCCCAGTCCGGTTACTCGCACCAGTGTACTGGCAACGCCCTCATTCTGGATCATCTGTTGTAACTCAACCGCTTGCGGATCGGTCTCGTTGCGATAGCACAGCGCCGCCGCAATCCCTTCCAGCAGGGCATCATGCTCCAGACCGTATTCCAGAGTGCCCAGCAAGGGTTTGATCAACCGATCATCCGCACCCAGCTTGCGCAGGGGCTGGCGTCCGACCCGGTCGATCTCGTCCACCAGATAGGGATTGGCAAAACGACCGAGGATCTTCTCGATATAGGCATGGTGCAGCTGACGATCAAAGCCATAGCGACGGACCAGCACTTCACCACTTTGTTGCATGGCTCGGCGCACCTTCTCCTGAATAACCACATCGGCAATCGCCTCCCGAATGGTGCTGTAACCCGCCAAAGCACCGAGATAGGCGGTGATGCAGTGGCCAGTATTCAGGGTAAACAGCTTGCGCTCGACGAAGGCAATCAGATTGCCAGTCAATTCCATGCCCGTCACCGCCGGGACTTGTCCCTTAAACTGGGTTTGATCGACGATCCATTCACTAAAGCTTTCGACCGTGACCTCCAGCGGATCATCGTTCGCCGCCGCGGCAGGAGGCACTATCCGATCCACCGCCGAATCCACAAAGCCGACACACTGCTCCAACCGCTCATGGTAAGCCTCGGGCAGACGCGCCAGTACTGCGCTCTTGAGGTGGGTGGTACCGCGCACCATGTTTTCACAAGCAATAATGTTCAACGGTGTCAGATTGCCATCATCAAAACGTAGCTGCAGACCGCTGGCCAAGGTCGCCGCGATCTTGTCCAGGATCATGGGACCTACGGCGGTGGTGATGAGATCCGCCTGGCGGATCCGATCAATCACCTCACCGCTATTGGCGTTGACCGCTACTATGCGGCTGACCACATCAATCTGATGCTGGCTGCCGACCACATGCACCTTATATTGTTGGGAGTGGTTGAGCTGATCCACCAGCTCGGCATTGGCATCGGCGAAGGTGAGTTCCGCCTTCGACTCCGCCAGCAATTTACCGATAAAACCACGACCAATGTTTCCAGCACCAAAATGCAGGGCTTTCATATCTAGATTCCTTGAAGCAAAGAGAGTGACGGGTGTGGCACCCGGGGCACCACACCCCTGTAATCAGGCGGCGCGATGACCACTCAGCAGATCCAGCACAAACTGCGGATCCCGGGTTGTCGCCAGTTGCTCGATCAATGAGGGATCATCCAGCGCATTGGTCAGGTTGGTAATCACCTGTATATGCTCGTCATTGCCGGCCGCGATGCCGATGACCAGGCGGGCAACATCATCCTTATCCGCACCGAACTGCACGCCAGCCGGGTATTGGCAGATCACCACTCCAGTACGCTTGACCTTGTCTTTTGCTTCAATGGTGCCGTGGGGAACGGCAATCGATTCTCCCAGATAGGTAGACACCAACTGCTCCCGTTGCAGCATGGCAGTAATATATTCCGGCTCGACATAGCCTCCCTTGACCAGCATCTCGCCCGCCACCCGAATCGCGGTTTCTTTGTCCTTGGCATGCAAGCCCAGACGAATATTGTCCGCACTCAGAGTGAATAGCGGTGTCGTGGTCGCTTGGTAGTCATCGTCATTGGCGGCAATGGATAGCGTCTGCTGATACTGATCGTCATTGGCCGCCTTGAGGCTACTGATAAGCCCCTGATAGAGCCCATTATCCAGAAAATTATCCAGGGAAATATGGCGGGCGTGAGGTGCATGGCGACGAGCCCGCTCGGTCAAGTCCCGGTGGGTAATCACCAGATCGGCACTCTCGTCCAGATTGTTGATCGCCAAGTTGGTCACCTTGATGGGCAGACCGGCCTCTTGCACTTTCTTGCGCAGCAGGCTGGCTCCCATGGCACTGGATCCCATACCGGCATCACAGGCCACCACGATGCGTTCGATCCCTTGATAGTTCATCGGGCCCGAGGTGGCAGAAGTGGTTGCCGAAGACTTGGCGGCAGCCGGAACAGCACCCTTGCTGCCCGCCTTCATCGCCTTCATCTTGCGGGTGGCGCCATCCAAGTCATCCTCATGTTGGGAGCTCGGTTGTTGCACGCGCAGGAACAGCGCCGCCACCAGGAAGGAGACCGTCGTAGCGGCCAGGATTGCGGCCAGAACACCCAGCAGAGAATCTTTTGGCGTCATCAGCAACACAGCAAAGATGGAGCCTGGAGAGGCCGGAGAAACCAGACCGGCGTCAAACAGGGTCAGGGTGAAGACCCCGGTCATACCACCGGCAATCACCGCCAGGATCAGACGCGGGTTCATCAGGACGTACGGGAAGTAAATCTCGTGGATCCCCCCCAGAAAATGGATGATGGAAGCACCGGCAGCGGATTGCTTGGCATTACCACGCCCAAATACCATGTAGGCCAGCAGAATACCGAACCCAGGACCCGGGTTGGCTTCGATCAGGAAGAAAATCGACTTGCCATGCTCGGTCGCCTGCTGGATCCCCAGTGGCGAGAAGATGCCGTGGTTGATGGCGTTGTTCAGGAACAGGATCTTCGCCGGTTCGACAAAAATCGAGGTCAGAGGCAGCAGGTGGTTTTCCACCAACACCGCAACCCCACCCGCCAGCATGCCGGAGAGCAGTTTGACAAAGGGGCCTATGAGGTAGAAGGAGAGTATTGCCAGCAACATGCCGATAATGCCGGCCGAGAAATTGTTGACCAGCATTTCAAAACCGCTTTTGACTTTGCCATCAATCACACGGTCAAAACGCTTGATCACCCAGCCGCCCAGAGGACCAACCATCATGGCACCCATGAACATGGGAATATCGGTACCGACGATCACCCCCATGGTGGTCACGGCGCCGACGATACCGCCACGTTCACCACCGACCAGCTTACCGCCGGTATACCCAATCAGCAGCGGCAGCAGGTAGGTAATCATAGGGCCGACCATCTTGGCCAGTGCCTCATTGGGCAACCAGCCGGTCGGAATAAATAAGGCGGTCAGAAAGCCCCAGGCGATAAACGCCCCTATATTTGGCATGACCATGTTGGACAGGAAGCGGCCAAAATTCTGTATCTTGACCTTAGTATCTGGTGATAGCATAACAACACCCCGTTTGAAGCTTTGTTGAATGGTTGAGTGGTGGGGAGACCAGGTTTTGCCGAACCTGGAACTCCTGAACTTCGTGCACCTTGAATGTACCACTCTCCTGAAAACGTTGCCGATGACGGGTTTTTTTTGCGATCCGGGTCACCATACCGCAGGGTTAGCCCCGACAGAGCAGAGATCCAGATCACGAATTTAAGCCTGTGAATTGTAATGAAGGCGTTAAATCAGCACTTTTATGTGATGCGTATCACACACAACCCCTCCTGCCACGCACCCCGTCAAGGTGATCCGCGTCACGAAATCGACAAATATAGCCAATTGAGCACTATTTGAGCGCCCTCCTTTCGGGTCCGTTGCCATAGATTTCACTCAGAAGCTGTTTTCAAATGAATCGAAATATCGAATCGCGCACCATTCCCCGCAGGCATTGCGGATTTATCCCTGCGCCTGGCTAATAACATCATGTCGATCGGCCAATAACATCATGCCGATCACTATTTTTCTGCCCGCGTTTATAGCGTCTTTCTTTT
>NZ_BAAGVN010000349.1:0-37595 GCF_054780855.1 Pseudaeromonas pectinilytica | reverse complement strand
GTTAACATGAACCGCCGTATGCGGAACCGCATGTACGGTGGTGTGAGAGGACGGAGGCCGCGAGGCCTCCTCCTACTCGATGGTGGACGGGGGATGGTGCTCTGCTGGGGCTTTGTGCACGGGGTAGAAAAAAGCGCCAAACGAGCTTGTCCGTATCGCCGAGAATCGTCATGATTGGCGCCTGTTACAGCTGGTTTACATTTTAATAAATGACGGAGTTTTGCACATGAACAAGGGATTAGTGGCAGGCCTGGTAGCCGCCGCACTGGTAGGTGGTGGCAGCTATTACGCGCTGCAGGGAAAACTCGGCGGCAGCGCAGGTTCCAGTCTGGATTATGTACCAGCGGATACCCTGGTCTTTGTCGGTGGGTTGGAGCCTATGTCCTGGAGTGATCTGGCCGCCTTCCGCGACAGTTTTTCCATGGGATCCAAGCCAGAAGATATGCAGAAGATGGTGCAAGACCTGCTGCAGGCCGAGGGCGAAACGCCGAATCAGGCTCCGGCTGGCTTCCGCCTGTTGCTGAGTCTGTATGCTGACTATCTGACCGCCGTCACGGCTCCAGATTTCAAGCCGGAAGTTCTGGGCTTGACCGACAAGCTGGACTCGGCACTCTATACCGTGGGTGCTCTGCCGGTGATCCGCATCAAACTGGGCAATGAGGCGACTTTCGATGCCTTCCTGAGCAAAGCCGAAGGGCGTTTCAAACTGCAGGCCGAAGCGGGGACTCTGGATGGCTTCAGTTACAAGCGCTATGCCCTGAATGATGATGCCAAGCAGCCCATCTATCTGGCGATTGGCAAGCGCGATGGTTATGCCGTGCTGACTCTGGATCTGGGCACCCTGATCCCGGCCAACGAAGGCTTGTCCGTGGCGTTCGGCTTGACCAAACCCGCCCAGGATCTGGCCAGCAGTGGCACCCTGCAAGCCATGGTCAAGGAGCAAGGCCTCAAGCCGTTCTCCCTGGGATTCCTGAACCACGAAGCGCTGATCCGGACCATCACCCGTGCTGATAGCCCATTGGCCAAGTTGCTGGATAAAGTCAGTGAAGGGGAAGTCACCCAAAATCTGGCTCCCTTCCGCTCCGCAGCCTGCCAGAGCGAAATCGAAGGCATGGCGGCCCTGTGGCCACGGACCGTATTCGGCTATACCGAGCTCGACAGCAGCAGCTCGCCGATCCGGGTCAACAGCCTGCTGAAGGTAGTCTCTACCGATGCGGCGGCCATGGAACAGTTGCAGAAGCTGCGTGGCTTCCTGCCGGATCTGTCGGCCGGGCAGAGCAAGTTCTCCTATCAGCTGGGTCTGAATATGGACGAGCTGACGCCGGTACTGACCAGCTTGTGGAGCCGTGCTACCCAGGCCAAGTTCAGCTGTGAACCGCTGATCGCCGCCCAGGCACAACTCAAGGAAGTGAATCCGAGCCTGCTGGGTGCCATGACCGGTATGGTGCAGGGCGTGCAGGGGATGGGGATCGATCTTCAGGAGCTGACGCTGAAACCTGCGGTCGAAGGCCAGGAGATGCCGGGCATCGCCGCACTCTCCTTCATGGCCACCCTTTCCAGCAAGCAACCCCAACAGCTGTGGAGCATGTTGGCCATGATGCAACCGGAGCTGGCGGCTATGCCGTTGCCGGCGGATGGTCAGAGCGTCGAGCTGCCGTTGCCACTGCCGGTGGAGTTGCCAGGCAAGATCAAGCTGGGGGTGTTTGGCAAACATATCGCTCTGTTCAGTGGCGACAAGGCCGAGGCGCTGACTGCTTCCTTAGGCAAGCAGGAACTCACGTCGAATGGTTTCTTCCATATGGGTCTGGACTACGGTCTAGTCGCCGATGCGTTTGACCTGTTGCTCAAAGACAAGCTGGCCAAGCAGCAAGCCCTGACGGCCGCCGCTGCCACCGAAGCGGAAGCTGCCAGTGCTGCACCCAGCACGGAAAGCACCGAAGGGATGGACGAGTCTGTTTATGCAGAGCCGACTGCCGCTGAACTCAAGGCTCAAGCGGATCGGGAACTCGAAGAGATGCAGACAGCCCAGTCGATGATCGCCAAGCTGCGGGGTATGCGTCTGAGCTCAGGCTTCGACTTTACCGCGACCGGTCTGGAAGTCCGCGCCGACATGGAAATGCCCAAGCATTAATCCATAACGGGTGATGCTCTATCACCCGGGTCTCCATCAAGCCAAAGGGCAGGACTATGTCCGGCCCTTTGTTTTTGGGGCTTTCTCAGTGACGCGTGGCTTGGAGTAAAAGTCGGCGTCAGGCCTTGGGGACATGCATGGCGACCTGGGGCAGCGGACGTTTGAATCCTTCCGCCTCGAAGGCCAGGCTGACACGCTCTTGCAGTGCGAAGAACAGATCCCAGTAATCCCCATTCTTGACCCAGGGACGCACGACAATCTGCACCGCAGTGTCGGTCAGTGCCGCCACGGCGATCACCGGAGCCGGATCCTTGAGAACTCGGGGATCTTCGTTGACCAGACGGGTCAAGAGCTCCTTGGCCTGGCGCAGGTCGACGTCATAGGCCAGATTGAAGCTCATATCGACGCGGCGGGTTTCCATGCGGGAATAGTTGGTGATAGTGCCGTTCAAAATGGTGCCGTTAGGGACCACCACCATCTTGTTGTCACCCGTGGTCAGCACGGTCGTGAAGATCTGCACGGTTTGCACCACACCGGCGGTACCGGCGACTTCGACAAACTCACCGACCTTGATCGGGCGGAACAGGATCAGCAAGACACCGGAGGCGAAGTTGGAGAGGGAGCCTTGCAGTGCCAGACCAACCGCCAGACCGGCGGCACCGATCACAGCGACAAACGAGGCAGTCTGTACCCCGATACGGCTGAGGGCGGCGATAAAGACAAAGGCCAGAATAGCGTATTTCACCAGATTACCGATGAAATCGGTGATGGTGGAGTCGAGATGGCGGGCCTTCATCAGCCGCATCATGCCACCGGTCAGCAGGCTGGCGGCAAACCAGCCGATGAGGAGGGTGAGCAGTGCGGCGGCAATATTGACGCCGTATTCAATCAGCAGGGTCTGGTTGTTGGTCAGCCAGTGGGTGGCGTTATCGATGATTTCAGTTTCCATGGGAGCTCCTTGTGAGATCAGGTAGCGGGAAACTGAGCTCCCGCCATCAGCTTTGTAGCAACTGGTTATGAATAAATTGCCATTGGGTGTCGAAATTGGCGGTCGGTTGCAGCCGGAATTGACTACGCACAAACTGGCTGAGTCGACCTTCCACATAAGCTAGCAGAAGATTGGCCAATTGAGACTCCTCCACCGAAAATCCTTTGCCCTCCCGCAGTTTGCGCTCGCGCAGCACTTGCTTGAGTTGGCTTTCGAGTTTGTCAAACATATGGGTCACTCGATCGCGCAGCCGTTCGTGTTCCCCTTGCAGGGCATCACCGGTCAGAATGCGGGTAATGCCCGGATTCAGCTCGGCAAATTTGAGCAATAACAGCAGGATCCGTTGGCAACGAGCCAGGGTGTCCTTCTCTTCACTCAGGATCAGATTGACCCGGGATAGCAGGGTCTCCTCGATAAAATCGATCAAGCCTTCAAACATGCGCGCCTTGCTGGGGAAGTGCCGGTACAGCGCCGCCTCCGAGACACCGACCTCGGCCGCCAGACTCTTGGTGGTGATCCGTTGCCCGGCCTGATGTTCGAGCATATGGGCCAGAGCCTGCAATATCTGTTCGCGGCGGTGAGGTGTCTGTGGCGCAGCTGGCGTGGCAGTTTGAGTTGTCATGTCCGAATAATCCCTAAACGAGAAGACAATGGAGGAACCATTCGCCGTGGCATAGGTGCCACGGCGATACTGCAGTCAGGTCAGGCCATCAATGACGGCCAGAGGATCCAAAGCCCCCTTCGCCCCGCTCACTGCTATCAAATTCATCGACAATGGTGAAGCTGGCTTGCACCACCGGCAGGAAAACCAGTTGCGCGATGCGCTCACCGGGCTGGATGGTGAAGCTCTGCTGGCCGCGGTTCCACACTGAGACCATCAGTTGCCCCTGATAGTCGGAGTCAATCAGTCCGACCAGATTCCCCAGCACTATGCCGTGCTTATGGCCGAGGCCGGAGCGCGGCAGAATGGTGGCACAGAGTCCCGGATCGGCGATATGGATGGCCAGACCGGTGGGCAACAGGGTGGTGGCACCGGGCGCCAGCTCGACAGCCGCATCCAGACAGGCGCGCAGATCCAGGCCCGCCGAGCCGGGAGTGGCATATTCCGGCAGCGGGAATTCATGGCCGATACGCGGGTCGAGAATTTTCAGTTCAATCTGTTTCATGTCGGTACTTCTTGAAGATAAGAGTCATAAGGTGGCGAGCCACCTCGGTTTTTGCGGCCAGCGGCAGTTCCTGCTGACCGCCGGGCCAGAATACAGTCAGGGCATTGTTATCGCTGTTAAAGCCCTGTCCTTCCCGCGCTACATCGTTGGCAGCAATCATATCCAGCCCCTTGCGCGCCATCTTGTCGAGGGCGTAGTGTTCGACATCCCGGGTCTCGGCAGCGAAGCCGACCACGAAGGGCTTATCGGCTCGAGCGGCCACTTCAGCGATGATGTCGGGATTCTTCACCAGGGTCAGCGTCAGTTCATCGGCCGATTTCTTGATTTTTTGAGGGGCAATATCCACCGCGCGATAATCAGCGACGGCGGCGCAGCCGATAAACACCTGCTGCTGGCCAACTTCGCTTGCCACCGCGGCCTGCATCTCCAACGCACTTTCCACATCAATGCGCCGCACACCGGGTGGTGTTGGCAGGTTAACCGGGCCTGAAATCAAGGTTACATCGGCACCCAGTTCAGCAGCCGCGGCGGCGAGGGCAAAGCCCATCTTGCCGGAGCTGTGGTTGCTGATGTAACGCACCGGGTCCAGCGCCTCACGAGTCGGCCCTGCGGTGATCAGCACCTTCAGATCCAGAGATGGGCGCGCGAAGAAGCGCACGCACTCGGTGACCAGCTCGTTCGGGTCCAGCATGCGGCCTGGACCGACATCGCCGCAGGCCTGGGAGCCAGAATCCGGTCCCCACAACTGTACTCCGCGCTGGGCTAACAGTTGCAGATTGGCCTGGGTGGCCGGATGCAGATACATCTGCTGGTTCATGGCCGGCGCCACGGCCACGGGGGCGGGTGTGGCCAGACACAGGGTGGTCAGTAACTCATCGGCCATGCCGGAGGCGAGACGGGCGATCAGGTTGGCGGTGGCGGGGGCCAGCAGTACCAGATCGGCCCATTTGGCCATCTCGATATGATTCATGCCCATTTCGCTGGCGGGATCCAGCATGCCATCCGGAATCGCGTGCCCCGAGACGGCCTGTAGGGTCAAGGGGGTAATGAAGGCGCGGGCGGAATCGGTCATTACCACCCGTACTTCCGCGCCCCGATCGCGCAGACGGCGCACCAGTTCGGCGCTCTTATAGGCGGCAATGCCACCGCTGACGCCCAGTAATATGCGTTTATCGCGCAGTTCCATACTTTCTATTTCCTGCTGCCAGGTCGAGGGCAAGAGAATATCACAAGGGATGGCCGACGAGCAGAAGCCGCCATCACACCCCGGTTGTATCACGGACATATGTCAATCTGTCACTCCTGGCGGCCAATGCCGAGAGCTGACAGGAGGCTGGTTCCACTCGAGTTGCTATCTTCAGGTCTGCTCTGCACCGAGATGCTGCGGAAAGCGCAGCAAGAATCGTGCTCGCAATCGACAGGCCTGGAACTAGCAACAAGGAGAGGGAATGGGGATCCGGGATTGGCCGGCGGCCGAAAGGCCCAGAGAGAAGCTGCTGAGCAAGGGGGCTGCGGCACTCAGTGATGCCGAATTGCTGGCTATTTTCTTGCGTACCGGCGTCTCCGGTATGGATGCGGTGGAGCTGGCGCGCCGCCTGCTGATGGAATTTGGTTCCCTGCGCGGACTGTTTGCCGCCGATCAGCGGCAGTTTTGTCAGGCCCATGGCCTGGGAGAAGCCAAGTTCGTGCAGTTGCAGGCAGTACTGGAGATGAGCTGCCGCTATCTGGATGAGGAGATGAAGCGCGGAGATGCGCTCACCAGCCCGACGGCGACGCGGCGCTTTTTGCAGGCGCGGTTACGGGATCGGCGGCAGGAGGTGTTTGCCTTGTTATTGCTGGATAATCAGCATCGGGTGGTGCATTTCACCGAACTATTTTGGGGAACGATCGACGCGGCCAGTGTCTATCCACGGGAAGTGGTACAGACGGTGCTCAAATATAATGCGGCGGCGGTGATCCTCTGCCATAATCACCCGTCCGGTGTGGCTGAGCCTAGCCGGGCAGACCGAAGCCTGACCGACCGCATCTGCGCGGCCCTGGGTCTCATCGATGTGCGGGTGCTTGATCATCTGGTCATTGGTGACGGTGAAACGGTTTCCTTTGCCGAGCGTGGTTGGCTATAGCCGATCACCGCTTGGCTTTTGCTTGATCTTCGCCGAGCGATGCTGTATAAAATGCCGCCTTCTATGTGGCCCCGCAACAGGCCAGCGGGGCTGAGAAATGCTCGAGCAAAAGAAGTAAGATTTGGAGAGACTGACATGTCTAGAGTATGCCAAGTAACCGGTAAGCGTCCGGCAGTGGGTAACAACCGTTCCCACGCTAAGAACGCGACCCGTCGTCGTTTCCTGCCTAACCTGCAAACTCACCGTTTCTGGGTTGAAGGCGAGAAGCGTTTCGTCAAGCTGCGTGTATCCACCAAGGGCATGCGTATCATTGACAAACTGGGAATCGAAGCAGTTCTTGTTGATCTGCGCGCCCGTGGTGAAGTGTAAGGAGATAGATCATGGCTAAAGGTGTACGCGAAAAAATCCGCTTGAACTCCAGCGCCGGTACTGGTCACTTCTACACCACTACCAAGAACAAGCGCACCATGCCTGAGAAGATGGAAATCAAGAAATTTGATCCCGTTGTTCGTCAGCATGTGATCTACAAGGAAGGCAAGATCAAGTAATTGATCCCGCCCTGCTTGAAAAACCCGGCCTGGCCGGGTTTTTTTATGCCTGCGATTCGGCGCCGTCGGCAGGTGCATCGGCGCCAGCCTTGAGTGACAATAGCGTCAATTGTTAATCGCTTGTAATCAAGGAATGTGTCATGCCGGAGTTACCCGAGGTTGAAGTCAGCAAGCAAGGGATCGCCCCCTGGTTATTGGGACATACGGTGACTCGAGTCGTGGTCCGGACTCCGTCCCTGCGCTGGCCGATCCCGAGCGAAATCCAGCAGCTGGTGGGGTGCCCCATCGAGCGGGTCGAGCGTCGCGCCAAGTATCTGCTGCTCTACTCCACCCTGGGTACCGCCATCTTGCATCTTGGAATGTCCGGGCGTTTGCGGATTTTGCCTGTCGGGACGGCGGCGGAGAAACACGATCACGTCGATATCGAACTGGATAACGGCAAGCTGCTGCGGCTCAACGATGCTCGCCGTTTCGGCGCCCTGCTCTGGACATTGGATGACCCCCATCAGCATCCGTTGCTGGCGGCGCTAGGACCTGAACCGCTGACGGCTGCATTTCATGGTGAGTATCTGTACCAGCGCAATCGCCGCAAGCACAGTGCCATCAAACCTTGGCTGATGGATAACCACCTGGTGGTGGGGGTCGGTAACATCTACGCCAATGAGTCGCTGTTTGCGTCCGGGATTGATCCGCGACGAGGAGCCTCAACCCTGAGCCTGGAGGAGTGCGAGCGGCTGGTTGTCGAGGTCAAGGCGGTGTTGGAGCGAGCGATCCGGCAGGGCGGCACCACGCTCAAGGATTTCACCCGCGCCGATGGCAGGCCAGGGTATTTCGTCCAGGAGTTGAAAGTCTATGGTCGGGCCGGTCAGGCATGCGTCCGCTGCGGTCATCCGCTGGAAGAGTTGCGGCAAGGACAGAGAACCACTGTCTATTGCCGCCTGTGTCAGCGTTAGTCTGGATTGTGGGGAACTTGTTGCTGTTTGGCCTGCACCGCGATGGCGACTTCAGCACTGACGAAGGGGCTGACGTCGCCACCGTGCAGGGCCACTTCACGGACCAGGCTGGAGGTGACGCAACTGAGCTCGCTGCGCGCGGGTAAAAACAGCACTTCCAGCTCGGGCATGAGCTGCCGGTACATGCCCGCCAGCTGATTTTCGTAGTCGAAGTCGGTCATGGAGCGGATGCCACGCACCAGTACGTTAGCACCTTGCTGACGGGCAAAATCGATGAGCAGACCGCTAAACCCTTCCACCCGGACTTGCGCATAGGGTGCACAGCTTTGGCGAGCCAGGGCGATGCGTTCATCCAGGCTGAAGAGTGGGCGCTTGCCCGGGCTCATGGCGATGGCCACGATCACTTCATCGAATACCCCCGCCGCACGGGCGATCAGATCCTGATGCCCGAGGGTTAACGGGTCGAAGGTTCCGGGGAAAATAGCCTTGGTGTGCATCGCATGGTTCCTTGCGTGGTGCCTCGCGGAAAATTCTTGGCGAATTATACGGTTGCCTGCTTGTGAAAGGTACGGCCTTTGGCAAGAATAGCCGCCATTGCGGTGAAGGAGAGCGACGATGCAACGTATTCTGGTGGTGCGTAACGACAAGATTGGCGATTTCATGCTGGCCTGGCCCAGCTTCGCCATGCTCAAGGCGTCGTGCGACTGCCATGTGACGGCACTGGTGCCACCTTATACCGCTGCGTTGGCCGAGCTCTGTCCCTGGATCGATCAGGTGATTCTGGATCCGGGTGCCAAGGCGAGCCGTGCCGAGCAGGTTGCCCTGCTGCGCCGACTGCGGCAAGGGCAGTTTGATGCGGCCATTGCGCTGTTTTCCCGCTGGCGCACCGCCTGGTTGTTGTGGCGCGCCGGTATCCCCTATCGACTGGCTCCGGCCACCAAGCTGGCGCAATTTCTCTATAACCACCGTCTGGTGCAGCGCCGCTCGCGCTCGGAAAAGCCGGAGTCCCAGTACAACCTGGATCTGATCCGCCATTTTCTGCAGCAGCGAAACCAGACAGCGGTCGAGCCTAAGCCGCCGTATTTGGCGTTCGACGATGCACTTCTGATGGCTGTTCGCGGTGATATGGCCGGCCAGTTGGGGATCAACCCGGCCAAACCCTGGCTGATGGTGCACTGCGGCACCGGCGGCTCGGCCAATAATTTGAGCCTGCAGCAGTACGCGACGCTGATCCTGGGGCTGCAGCAGCACTATCCGGACTACCCGTGCGTGCTGACGGCAGGTCCTGGTGAGAGCGAGATGGCGGCGGCGCTGGAGACCCTGGTGCAGCAAGGTGGCGGTCATGCCTCTATCTACCATTCCCGGGAAGGCTTGCCCCGCTTCTGCCAGGTCATCGCCAATGCCGCCTTGTTTATCGCCGGCAGTACCGGCCCCCTGCATATTGCCGCGGCGCTGGATGTGCCGACCGTTGGCTTCTTCCCGGCTCGGCGCTCTGCGACCCCCTTGCGTTGGCAACCCTTGAATAGTGAAGGACGTCACCTGGCGATCGCGGCGCCGACGGTGGGGGATGGCCAGAATATGCACCTCATCTCGATGACCGAGACCTTACCTCAGGTCCAAACCTGGTTTGCGGCCCTGCAGCCCGCAGGAGAGTAGCCCCGGTTGCTATCCATCCGGTACGGTGGCGATGCAGTGAACAAGGGAGCTCATCGGCGTGGGTGCTTCTCGGTCAACAGGTTCAGGCGCGACACCCTCTCTCGCCAACTCGCCGTAAACCCTTCCCTGGGGGCTCGATGGTGGCATCCCTGCCGCCAACGGTTGGCTCAAAAGGCTATCTCTCCCTCGCTAGCGGACTGGCTTGCCTCCTATAAGCCTTATATTTTTTCTGCCTGATATCACCGGGCGAGAGGATCTCGATTATTTCGGTTTTCCCTGAGTGCGGCCGCGCAGCCACAAGTCGGCATATTTGATAAAGGTGGAGTGGCTGGAGAGGATGCTCAGCAGCAGCCCGGCCTTGCCATCCAGGAAACCCAGCCGCAGCACATACATGCGCAAGAAGCAGCCGATGGCATGACCGAACCCCTGCAACAGCGAACCACGTTTGCCCCGCGCAGCCCGGCCATCGGCCCAGGCTTTGCCATAGCGGGCTGATTTGACCAGATAGTGTTCCAGATCCCGATAGGGGGTATGCAACAGATCGCCGCGCAGCGCCTGCACCTGCATGCTCTCATCCAGCTCGACTTTCTCATGCACCAGGGCGTCGTTGTAGCGGGTCAGCGTGGTGGGATAGAGCCGCAGCACCCGATCCGGGTACCAGCCACAATGGCGGATATAACGGCCAAACACCCAGTTCAAACGCGGGATGGCGTAGACGGTGCGTCCGGCCGGGGCGGCGCAGATTTGTAGAATTTCGGCTTGCAGTTCTGGGGTCACCCGCTCATCGGCATCCAGCCAGAAACACCACTGGGCCGTGACCCGATCCTGAGCCAGTTGCCGTTGCCGCCCATAGCCCGGCCAATTGGGTTCGACTTGGTAATTGGCCTTGAATTCGGCCGCAATCTCGGCGGTATTGTCACTGCTGCCGGAGTCGAGGATCACGATCTCGTCGACCCATCCGGCTACACTTTGCAGGCAGGCGCGCAGGTTCTCGCCCTCATTCTTGACGATGAGGACAGCGGCGATACGGGGTTGGCTCATTCGGGATCCTTGAGCAGGCCATGGGCCTGAGCGATAGCATTAAATTGGTCGATCACCTGTTGCGGAGTGATCTGCTGCATGGCATCCGGATCCTTGAGTCGGCTGCGCCAGGGCAACTCGGCCAGTGGGCGCCCGGTTTGAGCCTCCATCAGTTGTTGATAGACGCTGACCACCCAGTCGCGGCACCGATAGGGGCCTGTGCGCTCCGGATTGTGGTGAGCATACAAACCGACCACCGGCACGCCTGCGGCTGTAGCCATATGGGTGGGACCGGTATCCGGCGCTAGCACCAGTTGCACCTGCTTGATCAGCGCCATCAGCTGCTTCAGGCTGGTCTGGCCGATCAGGTTTTCGGGTTGATGCTGACACAGAGCCATGATCTCGCTAGCCATCTGCCGCTCCAGCGGGGTCGGCCCACCGCACAACAGCACCTGAAAGCCGCAAGCGGCGGCATGATCGGCGAGCATGGCGTAGCCTTTCACGGTCCAGTTCTTGTAGGCCTTGCTGGCGGCTGGAGCAATCACCAACGTCGGACGGGCGTTATCCAGATGGGCGCTCGCCCAGGCATCGTCGGCAGCCGAGGTGGGGATCTGCCAGTGCGCGTCGAGATCGGTAATGCCCAGCTCGGCGGCAAAGGCCATCAGACCATCCAGCACATGAGGGGAAGCGGGCGACGGAACCGCATGATTGGTAAACCAGCGTTGGCCATCTCCGGCGCGCTGTGCATCAAAGCCCAGCTTATGGGTGGCACGGATACCCAAACTGAGCAGGCTGGCGCGCAGCGCCGATTGCATATGCAGCAGGGCATCGAAGCGGCGGCCCTTGAGCTGTCGCCACACCTGTGGGTAACCGCGCCAGCCCAGCTTCTTGTCGAAGGGGATCACCTCGATACCGGGCAAGTCACCCAGCAGCATGGCCTCGACCTTGCCCATGATCCAGGTGATGCGGGTTTGTGGCCATTGGCGTTGAATGGCCTGCACCACGGCAACGGTATGCACACAGTCGCCGATCGCTGACAGACGCAAGATGCAAAGGGATTCTGGAGCGTGGGAGAACAGCGACATGAGATGGCTTCCAAGCAAAGGAGTGCGGGCATTATGCAAACTCGGGCAAGGCTTGTAAAATGTCCATCCACTCCATTCGAGCCAACGGACGAGAAGCGCGATGCACGGCTGGCAAACCCTGATCCACGGCTCATACACCTGCTGGTTTGATGAGCAGCTGTTCCCTGATTTTTCAGTCGAGGCCTTCGACCCCGCCTATTGGCAGGCACAAGATGCCGTGACTGGCCAATCACGGGGGCGTGGCGTGACCTGGTTTGTCCGTCACCGCGGCCTGTCCCTGGTGTTGCGCCACTACTGGCGTGGCGGTCTGATGGGTAAAATCAATCCGGACAGGTTCTGGTTTCACGGCGTCGAGTCCTCACGCGCCATGGCCGAGTTCCGGCTTCTGGGCCAGTTGCGGGAGCTGGGCTTACCGGTCCCGCGGCCGGTCGCGGCCCGCCTGCAGCGCCAGGGACTCTGGTATCGGGCGGATCTGCTGATCGAGCAGATCCCGGGCGCGCGGGATCTGGTGCATCTGCTGCGGGAGCAGCCGCTCAGTGCGGCCCAGTGGCAAGCTGTGGGGCATCTCATAGCCCGGCTACATCAGGTCGGGGCTTATCACTCGGATCTGAACGCCCACAATCTGTTGCTGGATGCAAATGACCAGGTATGGGTGATAGACTTCGACAAGTGCGGTCTCCGTCAGTCCGGTCCTTGGCAGCAGGAAATGTTGGCGCGTCTACGGCGCTCCTTGCGCAAAGAAAAAGAACTTTATGATCAGTTTGAGTGGGACGATACTCGCTGGGACTGGTTGATGTCAGGATATTTATCCGATTTTTAAATGAGAAGATCATGAATTTAATTTTAATCGCCTTTGGTGAAAAAATTGAAAACCACTATCAGGCTGTCTACTCCATATTGACCTTCCTGAGTTCTGCTATTATTGAAAGGATTATTATTGTGACCGATAATCCCGATATGTATGAATTCCTTGAGGACCACGTCATAGTATCTGCTGTAGATTCTAACACCATGGAATCATGGCGGGGTAGAAGCGACTTTTTTTGGCGAATAAAAATAAAGGCTATAGAGCAAGCGGTTAACCTGGTTGATAGTGGTCATGTTCTTTACGTGGATTCAGATACTTTTCTTTATTCTGATCTAACTGAAATAAGAGATGGTCTTGCATCTGGAAAGACATATATGCATGTTTGTGAACATGTTCTACACCAAGCTCCAGGGCGAACCATGCGGAAAATGTGGAAAACGCTTGGGGGTAATGAATATTTTGGTTTTAAAATTGGGAATAACACGGAGATGTGGAACGCTGGCGTGATCGGTATTCCTGCACATAAAGCAAGTGAAATTTTGAGTAAGGTGTTAGTGCTATGCGATCGACTATGTGAGACGGATGCACCCAATAGATTATTGGAGCAGTTGGCATTTTCAATCGTTTTGTCTTCAGATGGTTGCTTGAGTGCATCTAGTCATTGCATTGGTCACTATTGGGGAAATAAGCCGGAGTGGAATAAATATATTTCTATATTTCTTGTTGCTTCGAAACTGAAAAAAAACTCTGTAGTCGATGATGTTGCTGTGATTACGGAGCAGGGCATTCCAAACATCCCGTTGTATATTAAAAAACATAAGCTGGCTGATATGTTAAGGCGTGTCGCAGCTAGAATTGATAGTGTCTACAGGTCTGGAAAGGCAGGGTGGCGGTAGGGATATGGATATTTCAATCATAACAATAAACTATAATTCATCGGCTCATACAGTTAACTGTATTAGATCTGTTTTCGATAGTATAGCCGCACATAAATTAAAGATAGAAATGATTGTTGTTGATAATAATTCCGAGTCATCTGACTTTGTCTATCTCAAGCGAAGCATTTCTGCGCTAAATCACAATAATTTAATTCTTGTCGAGAGCCACAAAAACACTGGTTTTGCATATGGAAATATGCTGGGTGCAAATCAGGCTACTGGGAAATATTTATTCTTTTTAAATAATGACTGTATGTTTCGGACTGATGTGCTTCAACAATTGTTCGAATTTATGGAGCAGAATCCTGCTGCTGGTGTAGTTCCTCGGTTCATTGGCGAAGATGGTAAATATTCCTCCTCTTTCGGTTATATGCCTTCCGTTATAAACCAATGGCTTGGTTATAGCCTGTGCCGATTATTCAATCGAGCAGCCTATCCGGAGAAAAAAGCCTGGCATGGCAAACCTCTGGAAGTTTCGGTTATCTCTGGCGCAGCTATGTTTTTACGTCGCAGTGACTTCAACGAGATTGGTGGTTTTGATACAAACTATTTTTTGTACTGTGAGGAGGAGGATATTTGCATCCGGTTCAGGAATGGCCTCAAGACAGTTTGGTGTCTTCCTGATGCTGAAATATCGCACGCGGGAGGTGGAAGTACAAATAGGAGCCTGTTGATAGAAAAAGAATTCTATATTTCTCTGTTTTATTTTCTGAGTAAAAATTATGGCTGGCTCGATGCATCGTTGATCAAATTTCGATATGTAATTAAAGAGTTATTACGTTATGTACGCAATTCAAAGCGTTGGCCTGTTGCATTGTTTCTTTTGTCCGGTCCTCATCTCGGCCGCTCATTGCGGCACATACAGCAGTGCCGTGATCGATCTTGAGCGCTCAATCTTTTCATGGTCCGTCTACTACTGGGTGGACGCGATGCACTGTCTTGTGAGCATCGGACATGTGGCCATGTTCACCGGATCAGGTCAGTGATGGCCTGCCGGGTTTTGTCCAGCGCTCCCTGATTGGCAGCGACCACATCGAAGGCGCGCATGCCCATCGGCTGCCGCTTCTCCTCATCCTGCAACAACTCCAGCACAGTCGCGCCCAGCGCCTGGGCATCCTCGACTATGATGCAGGCCTTGCTGTCGCACAGCTGGCGCGTGACATCGGTAAAGTTGAAGTAATGAGGGCCGATGAGTGTTGGCTTGCCCAGACTGGCGGGCTCCAGCAGATTGTGGCCGCCGATGGGCACCAGACTACCGCCCATAAAGGCCAGATCGCAGGCTTGGAACAGCAGTGGCATCTCGCCCATGGTGTCGGCTAGATAAATCTGAGTCTCAGCTGTGATCGGTTCTTCGCGGCTGCGGCGTGCCAGAACCAGCCCCTCGGCCTGACACAGAGCGGCGACGGCGTCGAAACGCTGCGGGTGACGGGGCACCAGGATCAGCAGGCTCTGTGGCAACTGTTGTCGCACCTGCTGCAGGGCGGCCAGCACTTGCTCATCTTCACCGGCATGGGTACTGGCGGCGATCCAGACCGGGCGGGCGCCGATGTGAGTACGCAGCTGTTGTCCGGCTTCGATCTGGGCTTGATCGAGCTGGATATCAAACTTGAGCGAGCCCGTGACTTGCAGCCGCTCGGCGGGGATCCCCAAGCGGCGAAACCGCGCCTCATCGTCGCGATGCTGGCAGAGTACCAGGCTGAGATGGCGGCTCATGGCGCGGAAAACCCCTTGCACCTTCTGGTAGCGCTGGCAGGAGCGCTCGGAGAGGCGGGCGTTCATCACCACCACCGGCATCTGGCGACGGGCACAGGCGGCGAGCCAGTTCGGCCAGAGTTCGGTTTCCATGATCACCAGGGCGCGAGGGCGGGTGCGCTGTAAAAAGCGCCACACCGCATCCGGATAATCCAGCGGCGCATAGCGATGAGTGACTAACTCGCCCAGTTTGGCGATCTGGTCGGCCCCGGTGCGCGTGGTGGTGGTCACCAGCAGTGGCAACTCGGGATGCGCGGCCTTCAAGGCCCGGATCAGCGGGATGGCGGCTAGCGACTCTCCGACACTGACGGTGTGGATCCACAGCGGTGGAGTTGGGCTCGCGAGGCGCGGTCCCCAGCCCAACAGCTCGGTCCAGCGCTGGCCATAGCCGGGTTTGCCGGGGCGGGCGCGGTAGGTGATATAGAGCACCACAGGTAGCGCCAGATAGATGATGAGGCAGTAGAGCAGACGATAGAGCATGAGGCACCGATGGGTCGAAGGCCGGGTGGCGGCCAGTATCGGCGATGCGGGGAGCAGACTCAAGCCAGCGGAGTTATCGGGGGCGTCATTTGTGCGTCATGGCGCTCGGCAGCCGGTACGAGCCTATTTTCTCCCCAGCAGTGGAACCGCCGGGGAGAAGTGGGCAGCGGAAGAATCTTCGATTAAGGAGCCGATGGTTCCGCTTTCGGTAGTAACAGTCCCAGTTGTTGTTGCTCCGCCACATAGGCTTCGGTCTGGGTCTTGAAGCTGACCTGATAGGAGAACTTGCGGCTGTCATTGGCGGCGATCAGATTGACGCATAGGCAGTAGCAAGCGGCGAGCAACAATGCCTGGGTCAGACGCCGATCGGTTTGTTGTTGTGTCCAATGACGGATAAACAACAGCAGCGGGATCTGGGCGAACGGAAAGGCGATCATCAGATGCCAGTAGCTGAAGATGATGGGCGAGAGCACGGCGCTGATAAAGATGGCCAGCAGAGCGGCCACGCCATACAGGGTGAACCACTGCTCGCCATCGGCCTCTGCGACAGCGGGACGACGCCACCACTGGCCCTTGACCTGCTGCCAGACAAACCAGTTGGCCTTCAACGACAACACGACCGACAGTGCGCCAATGGCATAGGCCAGCACTCGCCAGATCCAGGTCAGAGCCAGCTGCACATAATGGGAGCCGCCCAGCCAGGCGAAATGGGTGTCGTTGATCAGCCGCTCGGCGAACAACCAGGAGCCGTAACGGAACCAGTAGATGAAGGCTTTCAGTACCGGATAGACATGTACGCCACCCCAGCCGATGTAACGCTTTTGCGCCTCCGGATCCGTGTTCTGAGCAATGGTCTGGTTACTCATCAGCTCCTGCAGATAGGGGATGAGGGATGCTGCGATCAGCAGGATGGCGCTGACAAGACCCAGCCAATGGATGTGGATCAACCGACGGTAGAACAGATAGGCCGAGATCACCGCCAGAATGGGCCAGGAGTAGTGCAACTGCATCGCCATGCCGATGGCCAGCACATGGATCAGGGTGTGGAAAAACGAGGGCTTGTGGCGTAGATGAAACGCCGACCAGAAGTGCAGGGCGGCGAACAGGAACAGATACGATGGGTTGTAGAGCAGGTTTTCGTACATGAACCAGGGATTGAGCCAATACAACAGCATGAACAGCAGGCGGATGCGCGGTGCAAACAACTGCTGAATGATGTTATCAAAAAGCAGATAACTCATCAGCCGCATGGCCAGTAGTGCCAGCATGGGGGCGTAGGGGGAATACCAGAGCGTTAGCGGTAACCCGACCAGATAGGCCGACAGCGAGCCGGGTACATTTCCCACCGCACTGGCGGCATTGCCATAGCTGAGCCAGGTGCCTTGCAGGGCTCCGAGGTAGCCCTTGTAGAGCATCTGGATTTGATCACCGGTCAGTACCTGATGCTCGGCATAAAGCAGCGACAGCAGCAGGCCGAGCAACACCCCCCCCCAGAACAGAGGATTGACATAGGCGTCTAACCCTTGTGGTTTTAAATCGTGTGTCGACAAGGGAAATCCTCAGTCATCAGCGAGCGTAATCGGTGAGACATCTTGCGCCAGCACCGGATGCAGTCGGGTCAGGGCTTGCCAGACCCGATCCGGCGACAATTCCGTCAGGCACTTCAGATGCCCGAGCGGGCATTCGCGTTTGAAGCAGGGTCGGCAGCTGATATCGGTCTGTACGGTTTCGACTTTGGTGCTCAGCGGTGGAGTATAGGCCGTGGAGGTAGAGCCATAGACGGCGACCAGCGGCGTGCCGACCGCAGCCGTGATATGCATCAGCCCCGAATCGTTACAGACAGCAGCATTGCAGGCGGCGAGCAGGTCGATGGCTTCGGTCAGGCTGGTTTGCCCGGCCAGGATCTGGCATTGCCCTTGCGCCGTGGGTGATAGCTGATTGAGGATGCTATGGGCAACGTCACCATCTTTAGCCGAGCCAAAAATCCACACCTGGCCGCCCTTGGCACACCAGCGTTCGGCTATGTTGGCATAATAGGTTTCCGGCCAACGCTTGGCGGGACCAAATTCGGCGCCGGGACAGAGTCCGAGCACGGGTGCCTGGCTGGAAAGTCCCAGTCGGATGCGCGCTTTATCTTGTTGTGCGCGATCAACGCGCAGGGCCGGATGGGGAATGGCGGGGAGCGCTGTCGCAGAGGTCATCTGCGACTTGGTAAACGCCAGTGCCATATAGCCTTGTACCATCAGCGGGAAGTCGCGTTTGTTGCTGCGCAGATCGTTGAGCAGACCATATCGGCTTTCACCCTTCCAGCCGGTGCGACGAGGGATGCCAGCAAACAGCGGGATCAGCGCTGATTTCAGCGAGTTAGGCAGGACCAGCGCCCAGTCATAGCCTTCGGCCTTGAGCTCGCGCCCCAGGCGCCAACGGGCACCGAGCTGCAAGTCGCCATGACCCAGCGGCATGGTGATGGCGCGATCAACTTCCGGCATCCGCTCCAGTAAGGGTAGGCACCAGCCGGGCGCCATCACATGCAAGACGGCATCTGGGTGTTGTTGCTTGAGGGTGATATACAGGCTCTGGGACATCACCATATCCCCGACCCAGGCTGGGCCTATGACCACTATTTTCATCTGCTTCATCATCAATGGGAGCAAGCTGGGCAGTATAGCTTTATGGCCACAGATTACCATCTGGAGTGGATTAATCCGAGGCTGGTTCCTTTGTGTCCAGAGCCGCTGGGGCCACCTCTAGTTCTGCTTCGGCACTTAAGAGCAGCAACACCAGCAAAAATGGGTAGAAGATGATGCCTGAATTATGGTTGAGAAATGCCTGACTGAGGCAGTAGTCCATGGTGGCCAGTACATGGATGATGGTAGCGGTGGCCAGGGTGTAACCCTGAGCGCTGATGCGGCTGTTGAGCAAGTGCTTGGCAAGATTCAGGGGCACCAAAAATAGTGCCAGTAGGCAGCCCAAGCCCAGCACACCGTACTTGGCCATCTGATCCAGATACTGGTTGTGGGCGTGGCTATTAAAGTCAAAAGCGGCCTGGCTGAGTTCTCCTGCTTGGTATTGTTGCTCTTGGGAGTGACGGACACCTTGTGGCCCCCATCCCAGCAGTGGTTTATCAATGAAGCTGTGCCAGGCACTGCGCCAGAACTGCAGACGAAAGCCAAGGGAGGTGTTTTGGTCGCCCCCGGACAGATAGAGGGTCATATCCTGTTTGGCCTCATGCAGACGCTGGGTGACACCTAGCTGGGGTACGGCACTAAGCAGCACCAATGCTATGACCGAGCCAAGCAGGGTGATCTTGAGGCGTTGATTGAGCCAAGGGAGAAACAGGCGATACCAGGCCAGCAGGATCAGCGGTAACAGTATCCAGCCGCCTCGGGTACCCGAGAGCAGACTGCCGAGCAAGCCCATGCCGCTGGCGGCAAGATAAAAGAGGGTTTCGCTCCGCTTGTGTTGGTGATAAGCCCAGACCATGGCGCAGAGACTGAGCAGCCCCAGAGTCAGGCTGATATCGCCACTCTGGATGGGCATCATATCCTCAAAGGCTCGGGGCAAATGGCGAACAAATTTATCATATAGCGCTATGGTGCCTGCCCCTATGGCACCGATGCCGATCCCGCGCATCAGGCTCTGGAAGCTGGGGCGATAGAGGCAAAGCAGGGGTAACATCAGGGCCAGCATCAGTAGACGGCTGGGGCGATCTAGATTTTTTAGCTCACCATCATGGTCAGCCCAGACCGCCAGAGCTTGGCTGACAAAGAGCAGTAGCAGGATCCAGCACAAGGAGCGTGCGATCGGTGACAGAGTGACGTTCCGGATATAGCATAAATAGCCGATACCAAGCAGAAAGATCCCCAAAAAACTGATGGAGTAGCCGCTCTTCAGTGTGATCGAGAGGGCGCCAAGACCAAAGACCAGGAGTTGGATCAGTCGCATTAAATGGGGTGAATGAGCTTCTGTATCGAGGGTCAGGTTCACTATGAAGTCCGTCTGGTCAGTTGTTCTAACACCTCGGACGCCGGTGTCCGAGGTGTTCTGGTTGCCTGAATTGCGTGATGACTTTAGCGGTTCAGCCATTCCATATATTCGGCAACACCTTCGGCGACACCCCGGAACTGGACGTCACAACCAGTGGCGCGCAATTTGGTCAGATCCGCCTGGGTGTAACTCTGATAGTGGCCTTTGAGGTGATCCGGGAACGGAATGAACTCGACCTGGCCGCGACCATGGTGCTTGACCACGGCTTCAGCGATATTTAGGAAAGGTTCGGCACGCCCGGTTCCGCAGTTATAGATGCCGGATTTACCTGCGTTCTTCCAGAACCAGATATTGACCTTGCAGACATCTTCGACGTAGACGAAATCGCGGGTCTGACCGCCGTTGCCAAAACCGTCACAGCCTTCAAACAGTTTGGGATTTTGTCCGGCCTTCATCTGGTTGTTCAGATGGAAGGCCACGCTGGCCATACTGCCCTTGTGCTGTTCACGGGGGCCGTAGACGTTGAAATATTTGAGACCGACAATCTGGCTGTTGGTGGTCGGCAACAGGCGGCGAACATATTCATCAAACAGGAACTTGGAGTAGCCGTAGACGTTCAGCGGTTGTTCGAAGCGGCGATCTTCGATGAAGTTGTCGTTGCGACCACCATAGGTAGCGGCAGATGAGGCGTAGATAAACGGAATGCCGCGCGCGATGCAGAAGTGCAGCAGATCCTTGGAGTAATCGTAATTCACCTCCATCACGAACTTGCCATTCCACTCTGTGGTGGCCGAGCAGGCTCCTTGATGGAAGATCGCCTCGATTTCGTCCCACTCTTCGAAGGGGTCGCCGGCAACGACGCGGGCGAGGAATTCATCCTTGTCGATGTAGTCGGCAATATCCAGATCGACCAGGTTGGCAAACTTGGTGCCATCGGTCAGATCGTCCACGGCGACAATATTTTTGTGACCGGCCTGATTGAGAAGTTTGATGAGATTACTGCCGATAAAGCCAGCGCCACCAGTGACGATAATCATAAGCTGTTGCCTCGCAAGGAGCCGAAAGAGAGAGAACCCGGATGCTCGAGTTTATCATGCCCGACATAAACGGCGAAGCCTTGGTCAGCTTTTGCGTCTGGTCACGCTGTGGCTCTTGGTCGGAGATGTTGTGTCGCCACATGGTGATAAGATGAGCGGCGGTGGCGATTGTCACATGCAAGTTGGGGTTAAATAACAAATTATAACGAGACGTGGGTAACCTATCCGGCAAATGGCCTATTGATGTGCTATGCCCTATAGAGTAGTTACTCATATTTAAAGGGTTACCATGAAGACCAAAGACAAAATAATTTTTGCGGCGATTGAGCTGTTCAATGCCCAGGGTGAGCAGAATGTCACCACCAACCATATTGCCGCTCATCTCGGTATGAGCCCGGGTAACCTCTATTATCACTTCCGAAATAAGGAAGACATCATCCAGGCGATTTTCGAGCTCTATGCTCGGGAGCTGGCCACTTTATTCTCTCTGGATGCCGATATGCCGCCGGAACATCTCGGGAGCTTGCAGACCAGTCAGCTTTATCTGGAGCGCGTGCTGTATGTGATTTGGCGCTTCCGCTTTGCCTATGACAACCTGCCGGACATACTGGCGCGCAATGAGGCGCTGAGTACCTGGTACCGCAAGATCCAGGAACCGGTGTATGGCCTGATGCAGCGTCATATGGAAGGGTTGCGGAGTCATGGCGTATTGATGGTCAATGATGAGGATCTGAATAACATGCTGCATCTCATGAAGCAGCTATTGATCTTCTGGGTGGCCTACCAGCGGACGCTTAGTCCGGGCGTGGCGGTGAGCAAGAGCGCTGTGTTTGGCGTGATCCCCAAGGTGTTGTTCCTGTTCCGTCCCTATGTGACGGCAGAGTATCAGGCCGAGTTGGCCGGAATTGATGCCTATTTTCGTGCCAAGCAGGCGGAACATGATGGGGCTGTGGCATAACCATCCACCACGTAAACAAAAGGGGGCGAGTCATGACTCGCCCCCTTCATTTTTTGGGGTGCCGGGGGCTGGATCGGCGCTCAGCGTGGACGGGGAGGCGCTACTGAGTTGCGTACCACCAGCTCCGGCTGCACGTTCAGCGCCTCGACGGTGAGCTCCTTGTTGCGAACCCGGCTGACCAACAATTCGACGGCCAGCTGGCCAAGTTCTGCCTTCGGATGGCGGATGGTAGTGAGCGGAGGGCTGGAGAAGCGAGCCATTTCTACATCGTCATAGCCGACAATCGAGATGTCTTCCGGTACCCGCAATCCAGCTTGCGTTGCGGCGCAGATAGCCCCAATCGCCATGGGATCGTCAAAGGCGAATACCGCCGTCGGTTTCTCCGGCCGCGCCAGCAACTGCTGCATGGCATCGAAACCACTTTGCATCTCGTAATCCCCTTCGAGGATATTCTTTTCGGCCAGGCTCAAACCGGCTTCTGCCAGCGCATCCCGTACCCCATCCAGTCGTTGCTGGGTGGTTTGCTTGCTTAATTGTCCGGTGATGCACACCAGCTCGCGATGGCCCTGACTCACCAGATACTGTCCGGCGAGATAGGCGCCGATACGCACGTTGTCGTTGATGACGTTAGCAAAGTCGCATTGGCCACCCCAATCCATGACAACCTGGGGGACGCTCTGATAGCTGCGCAGCAGAGCCTGGATTTCGGCATCAATGTCGGTGCAGATCACCAGCAGGCCATCGACGCGCTTTTCCATCAGCATGCGTAAATAATGACGCTGACGCTCCAGTTGGTTTTCGGTATTGCAGAGGATCAGGCTATAGCCCTGGGTGAAGCAGTAGTCTTCCACCCCTTTGACCACTTCGGCGAAGAAGGGGTTGGCGCTGGCTGTGACCAGCAGGCCGATCGTCCGGGTATGATTCACTTTCAGACTACGAGCCACAGAATTTGGGGCATAGTTGAGCGCAGCCACAGCCTCCAGCACATGGCGGGTGGCATCCTCGCTGACGCGCCGCGTATGGTTGAGAACGTGGGATACAGTAGAGATAGATACTCCAGCCCGAGCGGCGACATCTTTGATTGTGGCCATCTTGCGTCTCCTGAAAAAAGGCAGCGAACCTTAGCAGATTTTGTGCCGGAAGATTGAGAGATATTTCTCATGCTTCCTTTATCCCTCAATAGTAGGCATAAACCCCGAAGATGGTGTCATTCGGGCGGATATTGCACCAGCCAGATGTGAGTAAAAAGCCGTCATTCATAAAAGCGTAATATGCTGGCTTTGTTTTCGATTGTTTCAGAATAATATGGCGGAAAAACTAATTGTTTGGTTTATAAATCTAGTTATGTTGCATTTGTCGGTATTGTTTCAATGATAATTGTCTGCTTGGCGGAAGAATATTTTCGTCTTTCTCTCTTGTGTGTGATTCGGCGCAATGATAGAAAACTCGGAACGAGTCGCTGTACCCCAGCAGACTGTGCCAAAAAAGCGCCCGGCGCATAATCAACAAAAAAATAGAGGGAAGACAAGATATGAGTAAATGGACTAAAGGCGCGCTGACTGCGGCCATCGCAGTTGGCTTGTTTGGTGTGGCTTCTCAAGCCATGGCGGACGATACCATCAAGATTGCCATTGCTGGCCCCCAAACCGGCCCGGTTGCCCAATATGGGGACATGGAGTTTGCCGGTGGCAAACTGGCCGTTGAAGAGATCAACAAGGCCGGTGGCGTGAACGGCAAGAAGCTCGAAGCTGTGCTGTATGACGATGCCTGCGATCCCAAGCAAGCCGTTGCCGTCGCCAACAAGATTGTGAACGATGGCGTCAAGTTCGTCATCGGTCACCTCTGCTCTGACAGCACCCTGGCAGCATCCGATGTCTATGAAGATGAAGGCATTTTGATGATCACCCCGGCTTCTACCAGCCCGAAAGTCAGTGACCGTGGTTATGAGCTGACCATGCGTACCATAGGCCTGGACAGCGATCAGGGCCCGACCGCCGCCCGTTACATCATCGATCACGTCAAGCCGAAGACAGTCGCCATTATCCATGACAAGAAACAATATGGTGAAGGCATTGCCACCAGCGTACGGGATGAACTGAAAAAGGCTGGCGTCAATGTGGTCGCCTTTGAAGGGATCACTGCGGGCGACAAGGACTTCTCCGCGCAAATCGCCAAGTTGAAGAAAGATAACGTCGATTTCGTCTACTACGGTGGTTACCACCCAGAGTTGGGTCTGATCCTGCGTCAGGCCGCCGAAAAGGGTCTGAAGGCCAAGTTCATGGGTCCGGAAGGCGTGGGTAACAAGGATATCTCCGCGATTGCGGGTCCGGCCTCCGAAGGTCTGCTGGTGACGCTGCCGAAGCGTTACGATCAGGAAGCGGCGAATGCGGCCCTGGTTGCGGCGCTGAAGGCGAACAAGCAGGATCCGTCCGGCCCGTTCATCTGGACCACTTATGCCGCGATCCAGAGCGTGGTTGCCGGGATCAAGCAAGCCGGTGAAGAGCCTGCCGATGTGGCCAAGGCCCTCAAGGCTGGCACCATCCCGACCGTGATGGGCGATCTGCAATGGGACGCCAAGGGTGACCTGAAAGGCTTCGAGTTCGGTGTCTTCGGTTGGCACCAGGATGGCTCCTCCAGCACGCTGCAGTAAGCTTCAGCTTTGCAACCCGAGGGGCGGCCTGAGCCGCCCCTTCATTTATCGTCCCGCCTGGCGGGACGACTGTCATCACAATGTCGGGTGCACAGGGAATTTCTCCTATGTCGGAACAATTTTTTTACTTTATCCAGCAACTGCTCAATGGCCTGACCATTGGCAGTACCTATGCGTTGATCGCCATTGGCTACACCATGGTCTACGGCATCATCGGCATGATTAACTTCGCTCACGGCGAAATCTATATGTTGGGGTCGTATGTCGCCTTTATGGTGATTGCGGCCCTGATGATGATGGGGATCGACAGCACTGTGCTGCTGATGGGCAGCGCCTTCGTTATCTCGATCATTATTACCAGCTGCTATGGCTGGACCATAGAGCGGGTGGCCTATCGCCCCCTGCGCGGTAGCAACCGGCTGATTCCGTTGATCTCCGCGATTGGTATGTCGATCTTTTTGCAGAACGTGGTGCGTTTCGCCCAAGGCTCGCGGGACATTGCGATGCCAGCGCTGGTCACCGGCGGCTTTGAGTTCGGTCCTGATAATTTTGCCGCCAGCCTCTCCTGGATGCAGATCATCATCTTCGTGGTGACCTTTGTCACCATGTATGGCCTGACCCAATTCATCGCCCGTTCCCGCATGGGCCGCGCCTGTCGCGCTTGTGCCGAAGATATCAAGATGGCCAACCTGCTGGGGATTAATACCAACAACGTCATCGCCCTGACCTTCGTCATCGGTGCGGCACTGGCCTCCATCGCCGGGGTCTTGCTGGGGATGTATTACGGCGTCATCAATCCGTCCATCGGCTTCATGGCAGGCCTCAAGGCCTTCACTGCGGCGGTTCTCGGCGGTATCGGCTCCATTCCTGGCGCCATGCTGGGTGGTCTGATCCTGGGGGTAACCGAAGCGTTGACCTCCGGTTATCTGAGTTCCGAATACAAGGATGTGGTGGCATTTGCCCTGTTGCTGGCGATCCTGTTGTTTATGCCGACCGGTATTCTTGGCCGTCCTGAAGTGGAGAAGGTGTGATGCATTTTAAACATGCCTGTATTGCCAGCGTGATGACGCTGCTGCTGACTCTGTGGTTGTTCGGCTTCCAGCTGCAAGCCGAGGGTGTTGGTCTGACCGTGGTCAGCCAGTTGGGGACCAATGGCCCCGCCTTGCTCATCGGTGTGGCCATAGTGTTCTTCTTCCAGCTGTTCCGTGAGCGGATCCTGGGTGCCTTTGGTCAAGTGGGTGCACGGACACCCAAGCTGGTGCTGCCGAGCAAGAGCGACAAACCAGGGCTCTATCGTCTGGGGACCTTGCTGATCCTGGGTGCGCTGATTGTGCTGCCGTTTATCGCCAGCCGGAGCGTGGTCGACTTGGCGACGCTGACCCTGATCTACGTGATGCTGGGACTGGGTCTCAACGTGCAGGTCGGTCTGGCTGGTTTGCTGGATCTGGGCTACGTCGGCTTCTATGCCGTTGGCGCCTACAGCTACGCCCTGCTGAATCAATACTTCGGTTTCAGCTTCTGGGAGGCCTTGCCGCTGGCCGGATTGCTGGCTGCCGGATTCGGTTTCCTGCTCGGCTTCCCGGTGCTGCGTTTGCGCGGGGATTATCTGGCCATCGTCACCCTCGGCTTTGGTGAAGTGATTCGTATCCTGCTGAATAACCTTAACTTCATTACCGGTGGTCCGAACGGTATCTCCGGTATCCCGAAACCGACCCTGTTTGGTCTGGAGTTTGCCCGCAAGGCGGACGAGGCCGGTGGGCAAACCTTCCATCAGTTCTTCGGCATCAAATATGTGGCGGACCATAAGGTCATCTTCCTCTATCTGATGGCCGTGTTGCTGGTGCTGCTGACCCTGTTTGTCATCAATCGTCTGCTGCGCATGCCGCTGGGACGGGCGTGGGAAGCGTTGCGGGAAGACGAGATTGCCTGCCGCTCCCTGGGGTTGAATCCAACCGTGATCAAGCTCAGTGCCTTTGCCATCGGTGCCGCCTTTGCCGGTTTCGCCGGTAGCTTCTTCGCTGCCCGGCAGGGCTTTATCAGTCCGGAGTCGTTCAACTTCATCGAATCGGCCATCATTCTGGCCATCGTCGTGTTGGGGGGCATGGGGTCCCAGTTGGGTATAGTTCTGGCCGCTATCATCATGACCCTGCTGCCGGAAATGGCGCGCGAATTCAATGAATACCGGATGGTGATGTTTGGTCTGTTGATGGTGGTGATGATGCTGTGGCGGCCGCAAGGTCTGCTGCCGATGACCCGTCAACACATGGAGGTGCCGAAATGAGCAAGATGTTGGAAGTTTCGGATCTGACCATGCGCTTTGGTGGTCTGGTGGCCGTGAACAAGGTGGCCCTGCAGGTGGAGGAGAAACAGATCGTCTCCATCATTGGGCCCAACGGTGCCGGCAAGACCACGGTCTTCAACTGCCTGACCGGCTTTTATC
Source organism: Pseudaeromonas pectinilytica (assembly GCF_054780855.1). Classification (NCBI taxonomy): domain Bacteria; kingdom Pseudomonadati; phylum Pseudomonadota; class Gammaproteobacteria; order Aeromonadales; family Aeromonadaceae; genus Pseudaeromonas; species Pseudaeromonas pectinilytica. Next base: position 10,875 of record NZ_BAAGVN010000349.1, on the reverse strand, counting down.
GTCCCAGTGGCGGCATCATTCGCTATGCCGGTGAGGAGATCCAGGGGTTACCGGGTCACCTGATTGCCCGTAAAGGGGTGGTGCGTACCTTTCAGCACGTGCGTCTGTTCAAGGAGATGACGGCGCTGGAAAACCTGTTGGTGGCTCAGCATCGCCACATGCATGGCGGTCTGCTGCAGGGCATCCTCAAGACTCCGGCCTTCCGCCGTGCCGAAAAGGAGGCCCTGGATCGGGCGCTGTTCTGGCTGGACAAGGTGGGCTTGACCGAGATGGCTAATCGCCCGGCTACGGGCTTGGCCTATGGTCAGCAACGTCGCCTGGAGATTGCCCGCTGCATGTGCACCCAGCCCAAGCTGTTGATGCTGGATGAGCCGGCCGCGGGTCTGAATCCGAAGGAGACCCACGACCTGGATGATCTCATCCGCCTGCTGCGCGATGAGTTCGGGGTATCGGTGTTGCTGATCGAGCATGACATGAAGCTGGTGATGGAAATTTCTGACCAGATCTATGTGGTCAACCAGGGGTGTCCGTTGGCCGAAGGCAAGCCGGAACAGGTGAAGAACAATCCGGCCGTGATCAAGGCCTATCTGGGCGAGTTTTGAGGTATCCCATGCTGGAATTCAAGAACGTTTCCACTTATTACGGCAAGATCCAGGCGCTGCACGATGTCAGCTTGCACATCAATCAGGGTGAGATCGTCACCCTGATCGGTGCCAACGGCGCCGGTAAAACCACCCTGCTGATGACGCTGTGTGGCGATCCCAAGCCACAATCCGGGCAAGTGCTGTTTGAAGGGCAGGACATTACCCAATGGCATACCGCCAAGATCATGCGCGGTGACATCGCCATAGTGCCGGAAGGGCGCCGCATCTTCAGTCGTCTGACGGTCGAAGAGAACCTCTACATGGGCGCCTTCTTCGTCGACAAGGCAGAGCAAGAGAGCCTGCTGGCCGAAGTCTACGAGCTGTTTCCGCGTCTCAAGGAGCGGGTGCATCAACGGGCGGGCACCATGTCCGGTGGTGAACAGCAGATGCTGGCTATCGGCCGTGCCCTGATGAGCAAGCCGCGCTTGTTGTTGCTGGACGAGCCCTCGCTCGGGCTGGCCCCCATCATCATCCAGCAGATCTTCGAGATCATCGAACGGCTGCGGGATCGGGGCATGACCATCTTCCTGGTGGAGCAGAATGCCAACCAGGCTCTGAAGCTGGCGGATCGTGGCTATGTGCTGGAAACCGGCCGTGTGGTGTTGGCCGGCACAGGTGCCGAGTTGCTGGCCGATCCGGCGGTACGCCAGGCTTATCTGGGGGGGTGATACCCGCTACCGCTGATTGCGGCAGCCAGAAACGAACCCTGTAGTAGAACGAGGGATCATCCGATGTGAGTCGGATGATCCTTTTTTTTAACAATCGGGTAAACTGGACGCTGATTTTGACAGGAGTAGCCCATGTCCGAGTTCCAACATATTTCCCTGGCCGCCGCCGATACCCTGCTGCAGGCTGGCGCGGCGCGGCTGGTGGACATTCGCGATCCGGCCAGTTTCCGTAGCGCCCATGCGCCCGGAGCTTTTCATCTGACCAACGACACGCTCGTCTCCTTCATGCAACAGACCGATTTTGAGACCCCGGTGCTGGTGATGTGCTATCACGGCCATAGCAGCCAGGGGGCAGCCCAGTATCTGGTGAACCAGGGCTTTACCGAGGTCTACAGCGTGGATGGTGGCTTTGAAGGCTGGCGCCTGGCATTCCCGGTGGAAACCTCCGCTGCAGATGGGCAAGGTCGGGTGTCATGAAACAATTGCTGGTGATCAATGATGCGCGTCTGGCACAAAGCCTGGCCGACTATCTCTCCAGTCGCGGCATGCATTGCGAGCTGACTCAGTCCGAGGTCGGTATTACCGTCTGGCTGGCGGACGAGAGTCGCAGCGGCGAGGCTGAACCCGAGGTCAAACGCTTCCTCAAAGAGCCCTATCATCCGCGCTATGCCGAAGCCTCCTGGCAGAGCGGTACGCCGAATAGTCGTATCGATTACAGCGCTGGGCACCACAGTCTGACCGCGCATTTTTTGATGCAGGCAGGCCCCGTGACCTTGCTGGTCATGGCGCTGTGTACCTGCTTGTTTATCCTGCAACTGATTGGCCTGAATCTCTATGCCAGCCTGAGTTTCCATCAGGACGTCTCCCAACTGAGCGGCTGGCAGATCTGGCGCTTTGTGACTCCGGCGTTTTTGCATTTCTCCGCCCTGCACCTGATCTTCAACCTGATGTGGTGGTGGTATCTGGCTGGATTGGTGGAGCGGCAACTGGGCACCAGTAAATTGCTGACCCTGCTGCTGGTAGGGGCCGTGATCCCCAATTTATTGGAGTTTCTGCTCTCCGGGCCGGATTTTGGTGGTCTGTCGGCGGTGGTCAATACCCTGGTGGGTTATTGCTGGATCATCGGTCGCATGAAGCCTGACGGCGAGGTCAAACTACAAGATGGTATCTTCATCTTCATGGTGGTCTGGCTGGCCATCGGCTTTAGTGGCCTGTTGGGCAACAATCTGGCGAATGTTGCCCATCTCAGCGGTTTGGCCATTGGCCTGCTGCATGGTTGGCTGGATGGCCGCAAATCGGCCGCGTCTATATCCTGAGCGGCTTATTGATACAAGAAGTTGGTAAACAGCAGGTCGCGGATGACTTTGCGACCCTCTTCCTTGGTCAGTAGCTCTTCGACCTTGGCCTTGCAGGCGAGACGGGTTTTTTCCCGTCCTTCCTGGGACTTCACATCATCCAGGCTCTGGGCACCCAGCAGAGTGTTGATGGCGTCTCGCAGCAAAGGGTCGTGCTTCTTCAGCAGTTCGATATCGGCGGCGTTGTCGACCATGATATCGACCTTCACCCGCACGTAACCGAGCGTTGGCCCTGTGGTGATGAAGTTGGTGATGAATTCTGGATCCAGAGTGTAGTAGCCAATCCCGGCCGGTTGTGCAGCGCCTTCGCCCTCGCCGCCTCCGGCTTGGGCAAGCGCGGTCAGTGGAGCCAAGCAGGTGGCGAGCATCAGCAGGAGGATCGGCAGTGTCTTGCGCATGAGGTCGGCTTCCGGTCGGTGGATAAAAAAGGGCGATGGCGCTCATTCTTGGCGGTGCACGCTTGGCCGTCAAGAGTTCTCCTCTTTACTATGGGTGCGGGATGGCGATTTTGTGTTGTTTCTTTGATGGGTGTGTCTTTGCAAGCTGTATTCCCTGAGTCTGATTGGTGCGCGGTCGCGCCCCTGTCGCGGATTGACTGGTTGCCTCTGGATCCGGCTGTGGTACCTCAAGCGGTTCTGGGCTGGTTGGCCGAGCAGGGTTCGCTGACCCGACGGCTGCGAGCCGAGGCCGGTGAATTGTCGGTGATCTGCCTGCAGCAAGGGGTCACGGATGACGAGCCCGGGCTCTGGCAACGACAGGTGTTGCTCTTGAAATCAGGCCGACCCTGGGTTTGGGGCCTGACCCAAGCGCCGTTGAGCACCCTGGCGCGTTATCCGCAACTGGCCACTCAAGGTGAGCAGCCGTTGGGCGACTGGTTGTTCGGGGTGGCGGGTGCGACACGCGAAGGGCTGGTCTGGGCCGATCTGGTTGCCGATCCGGCTCTGCGTCAGGTACTGGCGGCATGGCAATTACCAGCACCTAAGGTGCTGTGGGCGCGTCGTTCACGTCTGGTGTTGCCCGGCGCTGAATGTGCCATTACCGAAGTATTTTTACCGGATGCCCCCTTGTATGCGGGTGTCGAGGAGAAGGAATAACCATGCAGCTGGTGACGCGGACCCCCTGGGCCGCCTATTGGCAATTGGCCCGGATGGACAAACCGATTGGCACGCTCTTATTGCTCTGGCCAACCCTGTGGGCGCTGTGGCTGGCGTCGGCCGGGCAACCGGATTGGTGGGCTCTGCTGGTCTTTACGCTCGGCGTCTTCCTGATGCGCTCCGCCGGGTGTGTGATCAATGATTATGCCGATCGCCATGTCGACGGCCATGTCAAACGGACGGCCCAGCGGCCATTGCCAGCCGGGCGCTTGACGACGCGGCAGGCGCTGCTGTTCTTTGCCGCCTTGGTGGGCTTGTCGTTTTTGCTGGTGCTGACTCTCAACCGATTTACCATAGTGCTGTCATTGATGGGGCTGGTGCTGGCTGTGCTCTATCCCTTTATGAAGCGGGTGACGCATCTGCCGCAACTGGTGTTGGGCTTAGCCTTCTCCTGGTCCATTCCCATGGCCTGGGCGGCGGTGACCGGTGACTTGGCCTGGAGCACCTGGTTGCTTTTCATGGCCAATGCGACCTGGACCGTGGCCTATGACACCTACTACGCCATGGTGGATCGGGATGATGATGTGCGCATCGGCGTCAAATCGACGGCGATCCTGTTTGGTCGCTATGATCTGCGCATCATTGCCCTGTTGCAGCTCGTCACTTTGCTGTTGCTGCTGTTGGTTGGTTGGTTACAGGCTCTGCCGTGGCCGTTCTACGGCAGCTTGTTGGTAGCTGCGGGCCTGTTTGCCCAACAGGGCTGGTCAGCACGAGGGCGGGATCGGGATGCCTGCTTCCGGGCCTTTCTGGCCAATAACTGGGTGGGGGCCGTGATTTTCTTGGGCATCTTCTTGTCAGGTCTGTTGGCGGGATAGCTAGTTTTATTTATAACTCATTGATTTTATTGTTATGTCATAAAGATGTCGGCTCGGTGTCGTCACCTGTCGCCCCTGGATTAGCGGATAGTCTCACTCGAACACCAGAAGCAGAGGGATCACAATGAATGTTCGTAAACTTAGACTGCAGCGACACTGGTCCCAAGACCAGCTCGCGCAATTAAGTGGCCTGAGTATCCGCACCATCCAGCGTATAGAGCGGGGGCAGACTCCGGGGCTTGAATCATTGAAATCTCTCGCTGCTGTTTTTGATGTTCCCGTCGAAACACCACCAGAGGAACAGGACATGACACCGGAACAACCCATAGATCCAGTAGAGCAAAGAACCATCGAATACGTTCGCGACATCAAGGGCTTTTATTCACACGCCATCAAGTATGTGCTGGTGATTACCATGCTCTTCATCATCAACCTGGCAACGGCGCCTGGCTATATCTGGGCCTGGTGGCCCATGTTGGGTTGGGGCATCGGGGTGCTGTTTCATGGTCTGAATGTGTTTGAAGTGTTTAACTTCTTCGGACCGGCATGGGAAAAGCGCCAGATCGAGAAACGACTGGGTCGCAAGTTGTAACGCGGGCAGAAACAATAAAGCGCCCCTGAACCCTGCGCCAATGGCCGGGTTCAGGGGCGCTTTGTATTTACTGCGTCCGGACGTTAACGGGCGGGCATCAGCAGGGTGCGACGCACCCGATCCGGGAGCAGGGGCAGCAAGATGGCCGCCAATTCCGCCAACGCCTCGCCATCCCGAGTCACCGGCTGATCCTCCCCTTGGCACTGCAGATACTGTTCTTGCTGCAGGCTCAGCAATAAGGTCTTGAACAGGCTCTTGTCGCTGAATTCCGGGGCATGAATGCCATGCAGGGTCGCCAGCCGTACCGCCATCATCTGACTGTCTGATTCCAACTGCTGCAGGGTGATCGCCGGCTGCTGTTGGATCTGTGACAGTGTGATGGCGTAGCGTTGCAAGGTTTCCTGAATGCTCTGTCCCAATAACAGCAGCCGCATCTGCTCTTCCGGACGCACCCAGTAGCCATCGCTGTGTTCTTCGATCAACGCCAGATCTTGGAATGCGGCGAGAATGGCCGGCACCTGGGTATCCAGCTCCTCCAGTTCATAGCGCAGGAACAACTCATTCTTCAGCAACGGATAAATCCGGCGGCAGCGCGCCAGCAGATCGACATGATTCAACCCCTCATTGCGTTCGATCAGGGTGGCGACCAGGCTGGGCAGTGCGAACAGATGCAGGATCGTGTTGCGGTAGAAGGTCATCAGGATTGCCTGGTAGCGATCCATGCTGATGATTTGACCGAGTTTGTCTTCTTCCACCTGGAACTTGTTCAGCTCCAGCGCCTGCTCCAGCAACTCCTCGGCACTGGCTGTCGGCACCGTATCGAATGGGCTGTAGGGCACCCGCTGCAACAGTTCGGTGTACAGGCGGATCTGGGCCAGCAGATCTTCCCGCGGCAGTGCCTGTTTGTCGGTGGCCAGCAGCGCCAGCGCACTCAGGGTCAGGCCATTGACCGCGGCGGCATCATTGATGCGAGTCATCAGCTGCTTGGCCAGAATATCCACGGTCGCAGGCAACCACTCGGGGCGGCATTGGCTGGTCGGATCTATGTCCTCCCGCCACTCGGGAACCTGTTGCTGCAGGAACTGATGCAGGGTGAGCGGTTCACCGAAGTTGACGAAGCTGCGGCCAAAGTTGCGCAATTTACCCAGGATCCCGACCACCTGCCACAGGCTCTCTTTCTCCTTGCAGCTGCCCTTGAGCTCCTTGAGGTAAGTGTTCACTTCCATCACATGCTCGTAGCCCAGATAGACGGGGACAAAGGTCAGGGGTCGCTTGATGCCGCGTAACTGTGCCTGCAGCGTCATGGCGATCATGCCGGTCTTGGGTTGCAACAGCCGTCCGGTGCGGGAGCGGCCGCCTTCGGTGAAATACTCCACCGCATAGCCACGGGCAAACAGCTGGCTCAGATATTCACGAAACACTGTGCTGTACAGCTTGTCGCCTTTGAAGCTACGCCGCAGGAAGAAGGCACCGCCGTGGCGGAACACGGGTCCTGCCGGCCAGAAATTCAGGTTGATCCCGGCGGCAATATGCGGCGGTACCATGCCCTGATGGTAGATGACATAAGAGAGCAGCAGGTAGTCCATGTGGCTGCGGTGGCAGGGCATATAGATGATCTCATGCCCTTCCCGTGCCAGCCGGCGCACCTTCTCGGCCCCACGGACCGTGATACCGCGATAGAGCTTGTTCCATAGCCAGCCGAGGAAGTAGTCACCGAAGCGGATCAGGCGATAAGAGAAATCGGATGCCATCTCGTCGAGATAGCCCAGGGCTCGGGCGCGCATCTGCTCCTCGCTGCTGCCTTCGCTCTGCGCCTGTTCGGCGATGGCGCGGACTATGTTGTCGCTGCGCAACAGTTCACGAAACAAAGCCTGGCGATCGGGCAGCCGTGGCCCCTTGGCGGCCTGACGCTGGCGGCTGAAGTGGATACGCGCCACTCGTGCCAGTTTGTGAGCCACCACTTCGTCGGTGCCGAGCTCGGTGACCAGGCTGCGGAGGGAGACTGGGGTCGAGAAGCGGACCCGGTTTTCCCGACCGTACAGCAGTACCATAGCGGCCTTGCGCAACGCGCCCGGCGTCTGGTGCGGCGGCTGTAGCCGGTGAGGGCGTTCACGGCCCGGGGCGCGATGCCACAGCAGAGTCACCGGAACCAACTGGATATCCAGTTGCGCGTTCTGTTCGTGCAGACTCAACCATTCGCGGAAGGTGTCCAGATGGGGTATGCCGCTGCGCTGGCTGCCGAAGAGCGACGGCGTGCGATCCAGGCAGACATAGCGGGGATGACTCTGGCCCTGTAGGACCAGCGGCGCAAATGGATTGGGTAGCCCCAACTCCTTGGCACAGAGCTCCAGGGTCAACAGGTCACTCAGCGAATCTGTGCTCAGGGCGTACACGATGGGACGGCCCAAATCAAGACCCAATTGACTCAAAGGATCTTCCGGGAGACTGCTGTGATTGACCAGTAGACGAACAGGCAAGCGGCATAGGGCCTGAGCCAGGGAAAAGCTGAAGGACATGGTGCTGTATCCTCAATAAAAATGCGGCGCCAGCATAGCAAAACTGGCCCGACTTGTCGTGAATTGCTGACCCAGGTCATGGGCGGTTCTCTTTTGTCGGCTTTGCCCGGCATTTACCTTGCACTTGATAAATGCCTGTATATACTCACAGTTATCTGTATAAATAGACAGGCAAACGCCATGAAACATCTGACCCCTCGCCAAACTGAAGTGCTGGAACTGATCAAGGAATGCATGCAGCAGACCGGTATGCCGCCGACCCGTGCCGAGATTGCCGCCCGTCTGGGCTTCAAGTCTGCCAATGCGGCGGAGGAGCACCTCAAGGCCCTGGCGCGCAAGGGGGTGATCCACATCATGCCGGGGACTTCCCGTGGCATTCAGCTGCTGCAAGAGGATGTGGTTGAAGAGGAATTGGGTTTGCCATTGATTGGCCAGGTGGCCGCGGGTGAGCCGATCCTGGCGGCCGAGCACGTGGAAACTCACTACCAGATCGATCCGGCCATGTTTCAACCCAGAGCCGATTTCCTGCTGCGGGTGCAGGGGATGAGTATGAAGAATATCGGTATTCTGGATGGCGATCTGCTGGCTGTGCACAAGACCGAACAGGTGCGGAACGGTCAGGTCGTCGTCGCTCGGGTCGGTGATGACGAGGTCACGGTCAAACGCTTCGAGCGTAAGGGCAATCAGGTGCGCTTGCTGCCGGAAAACGAAGAGCTGGAGCCGATCCAGGTCGATTTGACCGAGCAGTCCCTGAGCATTGAAGGGCTGGCGGTGGGCGTGATCCGCAACGGTAGCTGGCACTAACTGGCTGTTTCAAATCGCCGACACTCACCGCAGTACTAAACAGCTCTTGCGTGGCTGGCATGACGAGACAGGGCCCTTCACGGGCCTAATGCCAGTTGCGTTAGCAAAGGCGAGATAGCCTGTTGCGCCAACCGTTGGCGGCAGGGATGCCGCCATCGAGCCCCCATGGAAGGGTTTACGGCGAGTTGGCGAGAGAGGTTGTCTCGCCCGAACCTCTTGACTGGCCCGCATTGCCTTCCCCAGCTCTTGTGTTAGCCCCTTGCAGACTGTCATGGCATGTGAGCATGCAGTGGCAATTTCCCCGTTCCAGAGCTTTCCCCTTGGGGTAGAATGGCATTTTTCCCCTCAGGTCTCTGTTGCTCCGATGTTTCATATCGCCCTGTTTGAACCGCAAATTGCTCCCAATACCGGCAATATCATCCGTCTGGTGGCGAATAATGGCTGCCATCTGCATCTCATTGAACCCTTGGGCTTCGATTTGGAAGAGAAAAAGCTGCGTCGGGCCGGTCTGGATTACCATGATCTGGCCACTGTGACACGCCATCACAACTATGCGGCATTTGCCGAGGCGATGCAGGGGCGTCGGATTTTTGCATTGACCACCAAGGGCAGGACGCCTCACACCACTCCTGCCTATCAGGCCGGTGATGTTCTGCTCTTCGGCTCGGAAACCTCCGGCCTGCCCGATGCGGTGCGCAATAGCTTGCCCCAGGATCATCTGATCCGCATCCCCATGCTCAGTAGCTCGCGCAGTTTGAATCTGTCGAACGCCGTGGCCATTGTCAGCTACGAGGCCTGGCGCCAGCTGGATTTCGCCGTCGCGGGCGGCGACAACGAAGCCTGAGTGTCTATACTTTGCTCATCATCGTAATCACTGGGGCTTCGTGCTTGAAGGTGGCTTGATATGAGCTCTGCCACTCGCTGGCTCTATCCACTGTGTATCAGCATCCTGTTGATGATGCCTCTTGGCCAGAGTGCATTGGCCCGGGAGTGCGTGGCCGTCATCACGGCGGGAACCGGGCACCATTTTTGGCGAGCCATTGAATCCGGCTCTCTGCAGGCTGGCAATGAGCTAGGGGTCGATATTTTCTTTCGCGTGCTCTACGACGAAACCTCGGTCGATGCCCAGGAGCAGATCTTGCGGGAAGCCCTGGAAAAGCAGTGTATCGGCGTGGTACTGGCGCCCAATTCGTCAGCACATCGTAAGACTCTGGATCTGTTCAGACAGAAAAATTTACCGATTGTGTTGATCGATCGGAGTATGGCTCTGGGTGCTGTCTACGCTCAGGTCATGACCAATAATTATCGGGCTGGTCAACAGGCGGCGCGAGAGATGGTCGCGCGCCTGAGAGGCGAGGGTTCGGTGACGGTTTTAAGGTTGAAACCGGGCGTGGCTTCCACCGATGCCCGTGAACAGGGCTTTCTTGATGAGATCAAGAAATCCAGTTTGAAGTTATTGCCGGCCGTTTATCTTGGCTCCGGGATCGTTGAAATCCGACATAATGCGGATATTTATTTACAGCAGCATATTTCAGAATTGGATGGTTTATTTACTCCTAATGAATCGTCGACTTTGGGTGTCATGGCAGAAATAAAAAGAAAAGGCCAGGAAAAGCGTCTGGTACATATTGGTTTTGATTATAATCGTTATCTAATTCAGGGGCTTGCATCCGGAGAGGTTGATGGTTTGTTACTCCAGCAGCCCCATGCTATCGGCTTTCAGGGTGTCAAGTTGGTCATGGCGGCTCACGGCGGCCAGCCTGCACCACAGGAGGTGATCTACACTCCGGTATATTATCTTACCGCCGAGAATATGCACTCCGCACAAGCGCAGCAATTTCTTGATTTATATAGTGATGAAGGGAGTATGATGCGAATTAGGAAATAAAAACTCCCAGCGTAGGTTATTCTTTATTTCTTTATTTCTTTATTTCTTTATTTCTTTATTTCTTTATTTCTTTATTTCTTTATTTCTTTATTTATTTATTTGTTTGTTCTGTGAGGTGGCAAGAATTTAAGCTGAATTAACTATGTTGTTATTTAATTGTTTGCTCGCTCAATATTATTGATGACGTCTATGATAGGGCGTTTATCACCCATTCCTTGCATCCACTTCGTTGCCCGTGGTCACCCATGGTGTGGCCCTCGTGTCATACCTCCCGTTGCCAGCTATTTCACCATCCGATCCCAGGCTGACTCCGAAAGTGCGGCGACGTTTGCCTGTCCGGTTGCGGGATGGCGAGGTGTAACCGTTCACCGGCCCCGGCTTGACTAAGCCGAGGTCAGGTTGAATACGTCAGGATAAGGCTGGCCCGTCATGACCGCTG
>NZ_BAAGVN010000348.1:0-37369 GCF_054780855.1 Pseudaeromonas pectinilytica | reverse complement strand
CCAAGTCATCCCATCACCACCACGGTGACCGGATAGCGCCTGTCACGGCGCTGCGCGCCATGCCCGGCGCACATAAAAAAAGCCCGGGCATGCCCGGGCTAAACAAGTGCTACGGAATCGCGATCCAAGATCGCATGTTCAAGAAGAGACTCGCCCTCGTTGAATGCCGCTAAATTAACACACTGAAAATGCAACGCAAACGTTTTACATTGAGATTTAATTCACAATTCACTGACATAAACGCATGAACCAGCATTTGCTTGGCAATGAAAACGGCTTCTCAGCCGCTAATCCAACTCATTTTCCAACATCTGCTGATAAGACTCAGCATCCATCAAACCATCGAGCTCCTCAGCCTCCTCCAGCCTCACCCGGAATAACCAACCCGCACCGTAAGGGTCCTGATTGATCTGCTCTGGCGAGGCTTCCAACTCATCATTGACACCGATGACGATGCCACTGACCGGGGTATACACATCCGTGGCCGCCTTCACCGACTCGGCAACGGCCACATCATCTCCCTCCAACAGTGCCGACCCCAATTCCGGCAACTCGACAAATACCATATCCCCCAACATGGCCTGGGCATGGTAGGTAATGCCAACCACGGCTTCGTTGTTCTCCTCCAAGCGCACCCATTCATGAGTGGAGGTATAACGCAGTTCACTCGGAATATGACTCATATCAGCACCCTCTACGCATGAACAACGATGAAATCTCATAGACGAATCACAGGCTAGGCAACCTAGGTACGGCAAAGAACACAGGTTCGCATACCGCCTTGACGTCACTCCTTGCAGTGTAGACAGCCCCTCTGACAAAAATGAAAAGCTTTGCATCGGTTTCTTGAGTCAGGCGGCAATTCTCAGATCCTGTCTCGCCAACCACACAGTTCTGCGCTTCTCGGGCTCGCATGTTCTGCGAAGAGATGGTTTCATGACCCTGAGTGCTCTATGTTTAAGCCAATGAGGATCGAGATATCGAGCCCACAAGCCATGGGCAACCGCGATCCTGCAGCATGATCATCCGATAAAGAGAAAGCCGTAATGCCACTAAAATCCAGATTCCTCTCCCTACGCCAACAAGGTCTTGTGGCTGTCGTGCTGATCGTGCTGGCTGCAGCTGGATCCATATAGCTGGAACAGACGGCTATGGCACAGGATGTCGAATCGGCGCAAGAAGATAACGCCGATCGCTGGATCCAGCAGCTGCTGCAGACCCTGATCGCTGAACGTCAGCAAGCCATGACACAGCGATTGCCAACAGACCCGTCGGATACCACAGACGATTTTGTTTTTTTGCATTGGTATCCGGAGTCGGCTTCTGCTCCTCTGTCATTCCATGCCCCGGTTGCCGATACCGTACTGCAGGATCTATGGGTACGAGCGCAAACAGAACCCGCTAATCAGATTGAATGTGCCCAGCAATGCCTGCTGATCCAATCGGTAGTACACATCCGCCTCGGGGCTCCGGGACGCTTGATCGCGATCAGTCGACTCGACCCACTGTTGCAACGCTTGCAGCAGGCCAGCGGCATAACCGGTTTCTTCCTGGGAGCACTACCTGCTACCACCTCTGCAGAAACCCCGTGGCAAACACTGTCATATCAGGCATATAGCGAACTGTTATCCAGCGCCACAAGCTCGCTATTACCTAAAGCAGTGCAGCGAATCATGTCACAACAACTACCGCCGACGTTGACTGTGGGCCAATGGAGTAAGCTGCTTGCCGATGCGCTGCTGGCCCACCAGATCTGGATGACGCCGCTGACCGATGCATCCAGCCAGGGCCCACTCTATCTACTGCTGATGGCTAAGGCGCCGGTACCTAACACAGTCACCCGTCTCTGGCACTGGTTTCCGTTATGGGTGGCCATCGTGGCGGTGCTGGGTTGGTCCGGATGGCAGTGGACGCGGATCCGACGCCTGCAGCAGTTATTGGCCCTATCCACCGGCGATACCTCGAGTGAGCCACTGGCGCCAACTCGCTATCCGGCTCATGACGAATTGTCGATGATGACTCGGCAGGTCCGGGCATTGCAGCAACAACTGGATGACAACACCGCGACCCTGGCGCAACAAGCCACCTTGTTACAGCAGCACAGCTTGTATGATCCCCTGACCGGTTTACCCAATCGGGATTGTTTTATGTTCGAGGTGGGCCGCCAGTTGGCCGCATTGCAGCGTTACCCGGTACAACTGGCCTTGATCCTGCTCGAGATCAATGGCTTCAAGCAGCTAAGCCATTCAGTTGGCCATCAGGAGGGGGAACGACTGCTGCAACGGGTGGCCCAGGAGCTCAGCCTGTCGGTTCGCGAAGCAGATCTGCTCTGCCATTTAAGTGGTGACCTGTTTGCCTTACTGATCAGTAACTTGCAAGATGAGACCCAGGTCCACATCATCATCGCCAAATTGCAGTCCCGTCTAGAATCTTCCTTACTGCTGACGGAGCGTAATTTTGCGCTGCAGTTCTCCGCCGGTGTGGTGATGATTGATAGCAGCGAGATCCCGGCCAATGAATTACTGCGTCAGGCCGAGATGGCTCTCAACGAAGTGAAACTGCAAGCGGACCAACGCTATCAAGTCTTCACTCCGCAACTTCAAGAAAAATCAGTGCGTAACCACTTTATTGAACAACGCCTGAGTCAGGCTCTGCGGAGTGGTGAGATCTACCTGCAATACCAGCCGATCCAGGATTGTAAACAACAAAAAATCATTGGATTGGAAGCCTTGAGTCGCTGGCAACTGCCCCTCGAGGGCAACATTCCACCGCTGGAATTTATTCCCATTCTGGAGAACAGTCGCTTGGGGCTGCAATTTGGTAACTGGGTTCTGGAGCAGGCGCTGCATCAACTGCATCAGCTGGATGTCGCCGGTATGACCGGCTTGCAGATGGCGATCAATCTGACCGGGCAGCAATTGCTGGATCCGGAGCTAAAAAATACTTTAGAGCGCTTGACCCTGACCTACCACATCATCCCATCCCGCATCTCTCTGGAATTGAACGAGCAGGCATTGCGGGTCAATTATCAGCAAGCCCAGCAGGTGATGACCGCCTTACAACAGGCAGGCTATCGCCTGACACTGGATGATTTCGGTACTGGCTATTCCGCCTTGACTTATCTCAGCCGCCTGCCCTTCCACACCATCAAACTGGATCGCAGCTTTACCTTGCGGATGCTCGATTGTGAAATAGATAAGCAGCTGGTTGGTAACATCATCCAGATGGCCCATTCGCTGGGCAAACGGGTGGTTGGCGAGGGTGTGGACAATAGCCTGCAATCCTTATGGTTGCAGGAGCTGGGCTGTGATCAATTGCAGGGACATATACTGGCGGCGCCGATTGGTGAATGCGACTTGCTGAGCAAGCTGGCTCCCTTCTACCAATATCCGCGCGTCAATACGCTCGATTCAGCCCGTTAAAATCGGGTCTCGACAAGGGGGCTCGCCAGCGTTGGCTGCTCCCCGCTCAACCCCAACGCTCGACGGACCAACAGGCTCTTGAGCGGCGAGAATCGGTCCAGCACTCCCATTCCCAGAGCGCGCACACCTCGACTCAGCGGATCAGACAGAACAAACAGACGCTTGATCGCCTCCATTGCCACCAGCATCTGCGCCGCTTCGGTCTTGCGCCAGCGACTATAGGCCGCCAGAAAACCAAGTTCGCCATTCCAGCGCTGCGCATCCACCTGGTGCCGAATTGCCTCAACCAGCGCGGCGGCATCCATCAACCCCAAATTGACCCCCTGACCCGCCAGCGGATGTATGGTATGAGCGGCATCGCCAACCAGAATACAGCCGTCACGGATGATATCCCGCGCATAGCGTGCCTTGAGCGGCACTGTGCCTCGCACAACAACCAGCTCGCATGCCCCCAACACCCCATCGGCAGCTATCTGCAGCGTCTTATTAAACTCGGCTTCCGGAAGCGCCTGTAGTTGATGGGCACGCTCCGGAGAAACCGACCAGACGATGGAGCAAAGATTGGGCTCCCACAGCGGCAGCAGGGCCAGAGGGCCTTCGGAGCTAAACAGCTGGCGCGCGCAGTTGCCATGGGGCTCGGCAGTACGGATGGTCGCCACCAATGCGGTATGGGCATAATTCCATTGCGTGAGTGGAAAATTGAATTGCTGCCGTAAGCGGGAATGAGCACCGTCGGCACCGATGAGCACGCTGGCTAGCAACGGCTCCCCCTGCTCAGGCAAGATCAAGGTCCCGGCCGCCGAAGGGGAAAACGAGGCAATCGAGCAAGGGCACAGCTGCTGGACGTCGCTGCCCGCCAGTTGCTGCCATAAGGCGGCGACTACCGCCCGATTTTCAACAATATGTCCTAGTGCCGGTTGCATCACCGACGTCGCGTCAAAATGCAAACGCGCGTGACCATCTCGCTCCCAGACTTCCATAGAAGTGTAAGCTTGCCGACGGACTAACGAGTCCCAAGCTCCAAGTCGACTTAAAAAGTTGGTAGCAGCCAGGTTCAAGGCGCTGACCCGTAGCGCTGCCTCCGGGACCAGAGATTCAGGCTCATGCTGCTCCAGCAGCGCAATCCGTAAGCCACAATCTTTGAGACCCACGGCGATGGCCAATCCGACCATGCCGCCCCCGATGATGGCAATATCTACGGTTTTCATTCGATTAATCCCAAGGCTTGTCTGGCTAGATGTTGTTTGAGCGAGGCGCAACGATTCATCGCCAACAACCCCAAGGTCCGGCCGGAGACCAGAGGCACATGGGGGGAGGCAAATAACCGAGCCAGAGTACTGGTCATCCAGATGGTGGTGTCTACGTCTGGACGCCGAGCGGCGCGGTAACATCGCAATACGGATGCCGAACCCACATCGAGATGAGAATGCCATATCGGCTGTAACTGCCGATAGAGCGTCATGATATCGCGCAAACCGAGATTGAAGCCTTGCCCGGCCACCGGATGAAGTTGCTGAGCGGCATTGCCCAACACCAGAAGGCGGTGATGCCCGATATCTTGGGTCTGTCGCAGGAACAGTGGATACAACTCACGGGAACCCGCCAGCATGAAGCGGCCAGCCCGATAGCCAAAGGCGTGTTGCAAGCGTTCGAGGAACTGATCATGACCCCATACTGAGGCCTGTTCGGCCTCAGTATGGCGCAGAGACCAGACTACCGAGAGTCGGTTCGCGCCCAGTGGCAATAGGGCCAATGGCCCCGATTCGGTAAACCGCTCCCAGGCTCGCTCAGGTGGTGTCCCTTGGGTCAGCAGCGTGGTAATTAGCGCCGTTTGCTCGAATGATTCTTGCCGCCAATTCAGACCTAATTTGGTACGCCAGGAGGACTCGCCACCATCGGCCAGCACCAACAAACGGCACCGGGCGCTCTGGCCATCAGTTTGCCGGATCACCACAGAGTCGTCGTGAAACTCGAGATCCTGAACGTGCGCCGGCGCTCGATACCCAATCTCGGGACTCGCCTCCAGGCGTCGCAACAAACGCTGACCGACGGCATGCAACTCGACCACGCCGCCCAACTGTGGGAGCCCATATTCATGAGCCGTCAGTTCGACACGACCCAAATGGCCGCGATCACTGACATGGATGGAACGAATGGCCGCCGAGTCTGACAAGAATTCGGCTTGCAATCCCAGTTCAGCGATCGCCTGTTGGCTGCCGTAGGAGAGCGCGATAGCGCGAGCATCAAATCCCGGATGATCGATAGAGTGCGGGCGTCGGGATTCAATCAGCAGTATCCGCGGTGGATGCCCCTGCAGATCACGCAGGCGGGACAACGCCAACGCCAGCGTCGAACCCACCATGCCACCGCCCAGGATCGCAACATCAAATTCTTGCATCACCAATGCCAAGGAAAGAGTGAAAACCCATTAGAGCCTGTTCGCTGCCCGGCGGCAAGCCGAGGTCGAGATGTTCATTGGGCCCGAAGATACACAGAGTCAAATAGCATAAACGTTGGAAATCCCGAGCCACAGAACCCTTAATGCAGGGTCTTGGAAACCAGTTCAGCCGGTCGTTGGCCAAACTCTTCAAACGCCATCATGGCACCCAGCTTCAAGTGTTCATAAATGACGATATAAGACTCTTCGGTCTCGGGCTCATCGTCCATTTCCTGCTCCAGCTGAGTAATGTCACTGATATCACTCAGCATTTCCTGCAATTCATCCGAAGCCTGGCTCAGATCGCGCTGGATCACGGCAAACCCCGCCAGGAAGGCCTGGGCCCAATCGCTCATCGCCAGCAAACGATCCTCCAGGTTTTCATCCTCTTCCGGCAACAGTAACTGCAAGCCTGCTTGTAGGGTTAAGCTCTCCAGTGTGGCCGCAAAGAGCGCCTCGAGCCAAGTATTGACCGCCACCGGTAACGCGACACCGTCATTCACCAACTCGTTAAATTCTTGCAGCCAGGCATCACGACGGATCGGCGCGCCACCACACAACATGCCACACAACACGCCATGCAGTTCTGCAGGCGTCGCCATCACATCCTGAGCATCGAGCAGCTCGGCAGCCACACCGTATTGTTGTAAAACATCATGAGTCATAGGTCTGGCCTCTTTTCGTACAAGAAAACATCAATGGATGAGCGTAAAGGAGACGATCCTATCACTGCCTCCATGAGACGGCCAGCCAAGCCTTGAAAGTTGCAGATCTGCACTATATAGTCGCCCCTAATCGAGACAGGCCAGTTCATACCGCAAGATAGATGAGGAACACATGACCACCGGGATTGAAGCTGTTGAAATCAACATCATGGGGCGTGTCTATAAACTCTCTTGCCAAGCAGGACAGGGTGCCCATCTGCACTCCGCCGCAACTGAACTCAACGAAACGCTGACTCAAATGCGTCAGCGTTCGCGCAGTAGTAACAATGAGCAATTGGCGGTCATGGCGGCACTCAATTTTTGTCACGAATTGGCACTTGAAAAAAACAAGAACCGCCAATACTCTGAGACTATGGATCAGCGCATCAGAATGCTTCAGGCCACCATCGAAGAGGCCCTGAAAGAACAAGGCAGACTGCTACAACGATAGGCTAAGATTAAAGTAAATCTCCCTGGGGTGTTCGTCAGCGGATCAAAGTCCCTGAGCCGATATTTTTCCCTTAGGAAGTCGCTTTCCGACTATTGCGCATGCTCGGCTCGTACCGAGAAGCCTGCGGTTGGATCCAGATTTCCGCCTTGGACCTCAGGGTTCAAGGGCCACGAACTGCAACGGCACCACCGGGGTTCTTCTTCATGTCACAGCGTCAACTCATCCGCCAGCAGCTACGCACCATGCGTCGTGATCTGGCACCGGATTATCAGCTAGCATCAGCCGACCAGCTCGTTTCTCAATTCACGCAACACCCGTTGATTTGTCATGCCAAACGGGTCGCACTCTATCTGGCCAGCGATGGCGAGCTCGATACCCGCCCAGTGATCGAATGGTGCTGGAGCCGGGGCATTGCCGTCTGTTTACCGGTACTCCATCCGTTTAGTAAAGGCCATCTGCTGTTCGTCGATTTCCAGGCTGATACCCCTATGTCCAGCAACCGTTTCGGGATTGCCGAACCAGAGCCGAATTGTCAGACCATCATCGTCAAATCCGCTATCGACATCGTCTTTACCCCGCTGGTTGCTTTTGATGCCCATGGCAATCGCCTCGGCATGGGCGGCGGCTTTTATGACCGAACACTAGCAGGTTGGCACCAGCATCGTTTGGGCCCCTATCCCATTGGCATCGCCCATGACTGCCAGCAGATCGACCGGGTACCGGTAGAAACCTGGGACGTACCGCTCCCCGAAATTATCACTCCCAGCCGTCGCTGGCACTGGCCATTGTAGAATCCAGGCTGCTGCTTTAGCGCCATCTCCGCTATAATCCGCCCGAGCGAGTACAGCAGGAGAGAAAAGTGACTCAAGATGAAATGAAAAAGGCCGTAGGTTGGGCCGCGCTGAGCTATGTGCAACCGGGCACCATTATCGGTGTTGGCACAGGCTCCACCGTCAACTGCTTTATCGATGCCCTGGCCAGTATCAAGGATCAGATCAAGGCCGCGGTATCCAGCTCTGAAGCCTCCACCGAACGCCTCAAGGCTCTCGGCATCACAGTGATGGATTTGAATGACGTCGACAGCTTCGACCTTTATGTCGATGGTGCCGATGAAATCAATCCGCAGATGGAGATGATCAAGGGCGGTGGTGCCGCCCTGACCCGGGAAAAAATTGTTGCTGCCGTCGCCCGCCAATTTGTCTGCATCGTCGATAGCGGCAAGGTCGTCGAGACCATGGGGCGTTTTCCGCTCCCGGTCGAAGTCATCCCCATGTCGCGGGAATATGTGGCGCGTGAGCTGAAAAAGCTGGGCGGTAACCCCGTGTATCGGGCTGGGGTGTTGACGGACAATGGCAACCAGATCCTTGATGTGCACGGTTTGCACATTAGCAACGCCAAGCAACTCGAATCCCAGATCAACAATATCGTGGGCGTCGTGACGGTCGGCCTGTTTGCCCATCGGGGTGCCGATGTCGCGCTGGTCGGTAGCCCGGAGGGCGTCAAAACGGTCACTCGCTAAATAGTTGAGTGCTGTTTCATAGCAAAACAAGAAGGCCCGCATTGCGGGCCTTCTTATTGCTCGAACATAGCTTACAACGCAGGTTCCGTGTCCATATCGTATCGCCCGGCTTTGAGATATAGGCAAGCGGCAGCAATCGGCAAGATGGCAAGAGCTAACAACACTAGCCCCCAACCTTCAAACTCCATCGCCAGGTAAGCCAACGGGAATAGCCACAACCAGCAGATGGCACACAACAATACCGTAACGTAGAAATGGCTATCCCATTTCCGGGCCAGGATCTGGTAGGCATGATTTTTATGGCTGGATGGCATCAGGCTCAACGCAAAACGCGCGCGGACCAGAAAGGTGGTCACCACATCGGTGATAAACGCCGCCATCAAAATCAACCACACCCACAGATTGATCGAGGTATCCCCGGCCAGGTGTAACCCGAGCAGACTGATAAACAGACCAAGAAAACTACTGCCCGCATCACCCATCATGATCCGGGCTGGCGGCCAGTTCCACGCCAGGAATCCTAAGATAGGTGCACACAGCAGGATCAGCGGGATAGTCCACTGTAGCTCGCCAGAAATCGCCAGCAGCGAGGCCGCCGCAAAAATCATGATGAAAGACTGGCTGGCCACCAGGCCATCAACCTCATTCATCACATTATTCAGATTGATAAAGCCCAGCAGTAGTAATCCCAATAGCGGAAACCACCAGCCAGATAGATACAGATAGCTATCGAACACAATGACGATTAAATCCCGGTCATACCAGGTGAGCGCCAGAGAAACCGCCACCACTTGCAGCAACAACCGCACCCGCAAGGTCAAGGGTCGAAGATCATTGGCGATACAAGCCAGCAGTAGAAATAGCCCGGAAAAACTCAAACTGCGGGCCGCCGCAATATCAATCAGATCATAGCGATACATCACCAGATTCAAGGTAATCATAGTGATGACCAGAGCAATGCCACCACCACGGGGAACCGGCTCCAAATGATGATGTCGGAATTCGGGGATCGCTAACGCATGACGCCATAATGCATAGCGACGAGCGACCCCGGTCAGAGCAAAACACAGAACAAAGAAAGCGAGAAAAAAGAGCATCATAGTGCAAGTGATTTACCGCTCAATAAAGCGGACCCCAGAACCAGACAGAACAAGATGTGCATAGTACGTTATTTACCTGCGCCCTGCACCCTGCCATGGGGGCTAGCGTTAAGAATCTGCTAATCCTGACGGCCGATATTGCCTTCACTGGAATTAACAGATCACGCCACGATTGTACTGATGATGTTGCCAATAAAGCAGGGCTACTTCTGGTAGCCCTGCTTAGGTTTAGTTGCTCTGATACCCGGATGGATTACTCGATTGCCAGTGCCAGCTATCTTTCATCATTTGCTCCAGATCCCGTTGTGCATGCCACCCCAATTCGGAGAGCGCCAGTGCCGGGGCGGCCCAACACTCGGCAATGTCACCGGCGCGGCGCGCCACTATCTGGTAAGGAATTGTCTGCCCGGAGGCACGCTCGAAGGCCTTAACCATGTCCAGAACCGAGTAGCCAATCCCGGTGCCCAGGTTGTAGGTAAAGACACCTCTCGCCTCGGCAATCCGCGCCAGCGCTTTGAGATGCCCCAACGCCAAGTCCACCACATGAATGTAATCTCGCACCCCGGTCCCATCCGGTGTCGGATAATCATTGCCGAAGATAGAGAGTTGCGGCAAACGGCCAACGGCGACCTGGGTGATGAAAGGCAGCAAGTTGTTGGGAATACCGTTCGGGTCTTCACCAATCAGCCCAGAAGGATGGGCGCCGACCGGGTTGAAGTAACGCAGCAAGACGATGCCCCAGCGCGGATCGGCCTTGGCGACATCGCGCAATATATCCTCACCGATCAACTTAGAGCGACCATAAGGATTGGTGGCGGCTAATGGAAAATCCTCGCGGATCGGCACCGCATGCGGATCGCCATACACGGTAGCCGATGAGCTGAAAACCAGATTAAACACCCCCGCCTGGGCCATGGCTTCACACAACGTCAAGGTGGCGGCAATGTTGTTCTGATAATAGGTCAGCGGAATACGGCAAGACTCGCCTACGGCCTTCAAGCCTGCAAAGTGAATAACAGCGTCAATGCTATGTTCGGCAAAGACCCGATCCAACGCCGCGCCATCGCGCACATCCAGCTCATAGAAAGCAGGACGTTGACCGGCAATTTGCTCGATTCGGTCAAGAACCACCGGGTGGGAATTGCAAAAATTATCGACGACTACCACCTGCTGGCCAGCCAGTAACAACTCGACCACGGTATGACTGCCAATATAACCGGTCCCACCGGTCACCAAGATCGCCATCATGACTCCTTATTTCTTATGTTCATAAATCCCGTTGCCAACGATTTGGCAGACTCATCATACCCTCAAGCCTGACGAGGTAGACAGAAAAAAGCCTGCCGAATGGGCAGGCTTGATCGTCAACGGAGCAAGATTCAAGCGAATCGAGCCGCACCCTGAGCGATGACCAACTCTTCGTTGGTCGGAATGACAAACGCTTTGGCTGAACCCGCTTGGGTGATCAGGCCGCCATTGCCAAACCGTGCCGCTTCATTGCCCTTGGCATCTTCGATGTAACCAAAGGGGGCCAGCAGCTCCAGCACACGACTGCGCATCATCATGGAGTTCTCACCGATACCGCCGGTAAACACCAGCGCATCGACGCGCCCCAAAGAGACATAGTAGGAGGCAATGAACTTGGCCAAGCGATAGCAGAACATATCGAATGCCAGAATGGCCTTCTCATCGCCCTCTTCCACGCCCTGGGTAATGCCACGAAAATCGCTGGTCTTGCCGGAGATACCCAGCAGACCAGATTTCTTGTTCAGAACATCCTTGACCTGCTCCAGGGTGTACCCCAGTTCATCGACCATGAAGAAGACGATGGAAGGATCCACGTTACCACAGCGGGTTCCCATCATCAGACCTTCCAGCGGGGTCATGCCCATACTGGTGTCGATACTCTTACCATTCTTCACCGCGCAGACCGAGGCACCATTACCCAGATGGGCGGTAATGACATTGGTTTCTTCCAGGGGTTGGCCTAATTGCTCAGCGGCCTTGAGGGCCACATAGTAGTGACTGGTGCCATGCATACCGTAACGGCGCACGCCATGCTGATGATACAGCTCATCCGGCAGGGCATAGCGGAACGCCGCCGGGGCCATGGTTTGATGGAAAGCGGTATCGAAGACCAGGACATGAGGCAGTGCGGCAAACAGACGGCGAGCCGCGCGGATCCCCAACAAATGAGCCGGGTTATGCAACGGAGCCAGGGGAATGCACTTCTCGATAACCTTCTCGACTTCGTCATCGACCAGCACAGGTTCAGAATAGAACTCGCCGCCATTCACCACCCGGTGACCAACAGCAATCAGGGAGTCCAGCAGGTCGTGCCGACCATGGAGGACTTGCTCTTCCAGGAAGGTCAACGCCGCCGTGTGATCCGCACCCGCTGCCAAGGCAGCCTTCTGCTTTTCACCGTCATCGCCAAAACGCCAGCTGATCTGCGCCTCGGGCAAGGTCAAGGCTTCCGCCAGACCAGACAGGTACTGTTGTCCACTTTCCGGGTTGATGATAGCGAACTTCAGGGAAGAACTACCGCAGTTGAGTACCAGTACAGTCTGGTTATTACTTGTATCCATTCTCTCCTCGCTTTGCTGCAGGTGCGGCGACGGCCCCACCAACGCTGTTCAAGGTCAGGGTGAACACCAAGCTAGGGTGTTCAGCGATGGCCACCAAAAACGTTTGTCTCAAACAGTTTCGAGACATCCAATCACTATCTCTATCAGAAAGTGTGCCAAGGTCTGCGGCATGCTCCCTGCGTGCGCCATCATCCTGCCCCTGTGCAGAGAAAGGATCTCAACGTGATAGCCATCGTTGTCCGGGCCCAAAAGCCCCGTCGAAGACAAGTGTGCACAAGTTACCATTAGACGGCTTTTGTGAGCAAACCCGCAGTATCAAGGAACTGGATCTTCCTTGACCAGGATCAGACTCTGCGATTCAAAGGCCAACTATTGAAAGCGTTTACTAAAAAAACAACAACTTTGAGGCATTAAACACCGAGCAAGCCACGAGCTTGTAACTCACCGCGGCACTGCTGGGCATCCTGAAACACAAAAGCATCCAGCCCCAGCGCCAGTGCTGCATCAACGTTCTCTTTTGAGTCGTCGATAAACAGACAATCCGCCGCAACCAGTCCAAATTGCACCAGCATGGCCTCAAAAATCGCAGGCTCCGGCTTGATGAGTCCAACGCGGGATGAAATCACCACATCCTTGAACGCAGACCAGAAACTGGCGTGCTGCTGCAGATAAGCGGCACTGACCTGGCCCATATTGGACAACGCATATAAGGTATGTCCTTGTTTTTTCAAGTCATCTAGGATTTCAACGCTCGCAGGCAGAGTTTGCAACGAGGGAGCAACAGCCGCGTAAATCCCATGAATGATCGGCTCATCGACTTCGGTGCGCTCGATCGCCTGGGCGGCGGCTTGCTCCAGTGTCAGCGAGCCCCGATCCACCTCCAGCCAGTCCGGGTGGACAAACAGATGCTGAGCCAGACGCACAGCCCCCGGGCCATCGATCACGGAGCGAACAATGGCGACCGGATCCCATCGCACCAACACATTTCCGAGGTCAAAAATAACGTTCACTATTGGCTCCTGGGGTACTCTGCCCCTTGTTCATCAAATTGTCGGTTGTCATACTAACAGCGCCTACCGCCGCTGTCTTGCCGACAACCGCGCTGGCTCTTCATGACCATCCCAACCATGCCTTTCGGAGGCCTTATGCAAACAGAGCGTCTGCCCTACTTCACCCTGTATGATACGCAGGAACCTATATCGGCTCCCCTCTTTACCCGCTTCATCGTTCCGGTCCCCGTCGGTTGGTCTTCTTCTTCGTTGCATGTCAAAGGTCCCTTTAACCAACTGGGTTAAGGGGGCGACATGACATCTTCTCTTCACGAATCCCGAATTCTCCGTGCCCTGGCGTTCACTGATGGCAGCTTTGCCCTGATTGGTGTTCTTGTGGCCCTACATGCCCATTCGCTAGCAATCTGGCTTGATGCTCTGTTCTCGTTGCTGTGTGCATTGATGATTGCCTTTGAATCAAGCCTGGTAAGCCGCCTCGGCGAGCCTGACTCCCGCCAAAGGCCCAACGGCTTGGCCGCCTGCGAACCGCTACTGGTGACTCTCAAGGGACTGGTTCTGATGCTGATCTGCCTGCTGACAGCCGGAAAATCAGTGCACAGTATCTGGCAAGGTGGCCATAGCACCCAGGAGCTCCCCCTGATTGCGTATGGCGTGTTCGGCATGTTGCTCTGTGGCAGCTTGTCCTGGTGGCTCGGCGGTATGGCGCGGCGATTACGCTCGCCCATTCTAGCCACCGAACAGCACTACTTCCGCTTCGATGCGCTGATAAGTCTCGGCGTCACACTGGCATTTGTCATCTCCAGTCTCTTGCAACAGAGCGCCTGGTCCTGGCTAGCCGCTTATATAGACCCGATGCTGAGTCTGGTGATGGTGCTCATCACGCTGCCGGTTGCGTTAAAAGTCAGCCGTCAGGGATTATGGGAGTTGCTGCAACTTCCTGCCGACCAGCACTGGCAGGGCGAGATAGAGCGCCAAATTCTCGCGACTCTGGATGCCAAAGAGCGTGCCTGTATCGAACCCCGGCTTATCAAGCAAGGGCGCCGGTTGCGGATCCAGTTGCATGCCAATCCACGCAATGCCTCCTGGGATAGCCAGCAAGTGACGCGGCTATGCCAGAAGGTCCGACAAGCCACCGAGCATTGCGCCCCGCACCTGAGTGTCGAGTGGGTGATATCGAGCCCTTAACCACGACCGAAGCCGGGACAACCTGCAGGCAATAGAAACATCAAGGCCACCTCGCGGTGGCCTTGATGTTTCTATTGCACAACAGCAGTGGCAGTGGCTCTGCAGAGCCGGATGCACGACTTCAGATCGAATCCAGATCCGAAATCTTGGTATGACGGACATCCTTACCCTTAACGCAGTAAATGATGTAGTCGCTGATGTGCTGGCAACGATCGCCAATCCGCTCCAGAGATCGTGCGGCCCACAACACTTCCAGCACCTGGGGAATGGTACGTGGATCTTCCATCATATAAGTCATCAACTCGCGAATGATGGATTCGTATTGCCGATCAATCTTGTCATCATCGTGATAGAGCTGGATGGCAGCTTCGACATCCATGCGGGCAAAGGCATCCAGCGCATCATGCAACATCTTGATGGCCTGACGCCCCATGCTCTCCAGCGACACCAGCGGCGGCTGGGAGCGGTTGTTATTGTTGTTGATCACCATGCGCGCCAACTTGTCGGCGACATCCCCCATCCGCTCCAGATCGGTGACCGACTTGGAGATCATCAGGATCAACCGCAGATCCGATGCCGTGGGCTGACGCTTGGCAATGATGCGGGTGCACTCCTCATCAATGCTGATCTCCATGCTGTTGACTTGCAGATCGGTTTCCACAATCCGCCGGGCTAATTCCAGATCCTGGTCGTGAATGGCCACCAGCGCATCGGAGAGCTGTTGCTCCACCAGTCCGCCCATTGCCAGCACGTTGTTGCGCACCGCTTCCAGTTCAGTATTGAACTGACCGGAGATGTGCTTGTTCAGATTCATGTTATCCATGGTCATATCCTCGGAAGCAGTTCAATTAGCCGTAGCGGCCAGTAATGTAGTCTTCGGTCTTTTTCATCTTCGGCTTGGTGAAGATGGTATTGGTATCCGAGTACTCGATGAGTTCACCCATATACATGAAGGCGGTCTGATCCGAAACCCGCGCCGCCTGTTGCATATTGTGGGTGACGATGACCACCGTATATTTGCTCTTGAGCTCGTTGATGAGCTCCTCGATGGTCAGGGTGGAGATCGGATCCAGCGCCGAAGTCGGCTCATCCAGCAGCAGCACCTCTGGCTCGATGGCAATCGCCCGGGCGATGACCAGACGCTGCTGCTGACCACCGGAGAGACCGAAAGCATTCTCGTGCAAACGATCCTTCACCTCTTCCCACAGCGCGGCGCCACGCAAGGAGCGCTCGACCGCCTCATCCAGCAGGCGCCGATCACTGATCCCCTGCAGACGCAGGCCATAAACGACATTTTCGTAAATGGACTTGGGGAATGGATTCGGACGCTGGAACACCATGCCGACCCGACGACGCAGCGCCGCCACATCGACGCTCTTGTCATAGATATTCTGGCCATGCAGGGTGATGGCACCCTTGATATGACAAATTTCCACCAGGTCGTTCATGCGGTTGATGCAGCGCAACAGGGTGGACTTACCGCAACCGGACGGACCGATAAAGGCGGTCACCTGCCCTTTGGGGATCTTCATGCTGACATCAAACAGTGCCTGCTTGCTGCCATAAAACAGATCCAGACTCTTGATCTCCAGCGCCGTTTTTTCCGTCGGCAGGTTCACCAAGTCAATGCTTTCGCTCTGGCTCATTGTGGGAGTAACGTTAATCATCGTTTACCTCGAATTCGGAAAAAAGCTGGGCTTAGTTATCCAGCGCGCGATACTTTTCACGCAAATGGTTACGAATGCTGATGGCGGTCAGGTTCAACCCGACGATCACGGTCACCAGCAGGAACGAAGTGGCATACACCAGCGGCCGTGCCGCCTCGACGTTCGGGCTCTGGAAGCCAACATCGAAGATATGGAAACCCAGGTGCATGAACTTACGCTCCACGTGCAAATAGGGGAAGTTACCATCCATCGGCAAGGTGGGTGCCAGCTTCACGGCACCAACCAGCATCAGCGGCGCCACTTCACCCGCGGCCCGGGCAATCGCCAGGATCAGACCGGTCATGATAGCCGGGCTCGCCATGGGCAACACGATGCGCCACAAGGTTTCAGCCTTGGTGGCTCCTAGTGCCAGCGAGCCATGTCGCACCGCGCTCGGGATCCGCGATAAGCCTTCCTCGGTGGAGACGATGACAACCGGCAGCGTCAGGATCGCTAGAGTAATCGCCGACCAGATAACACCGGGTGAACCAAAGGTCGGATTCGGCAACGCCTCTGGATAGAACAGCTTATCCAGCGAGCCACCCAGCACATAGACGAAGAAGCCCAGACCAAATACCCCGTACACAATCGAGGGCACACCCGCCAGGTTGATCACCGCGATGCGAATAAACTTGGTCAGCGCATTCTTACCGGCATATTCGTGCAGGTAAACCGCCGCCACCACGCCTAATGGCGTGACGATGACGGTCATCAGCAGCACCATGAACACGGTGCCGAAGATCGCCGGGAATACACCGCCTTCGGTATTGGCTTCCCGAGGGTCATCCGAAACAAACTTGCCGATCTGGTGAAACCAGAATCCAATCTTGCTCAGCAGGCTCATGTCATTGGGCCAATTGACATCCAGCACGTTCGACAGAGGAATGGTCACCGCCTGCCCACGCATGTCCTTGACGACCAGACTATCCCGCAAGGTCTGATCCCGCAGGGTAAACAGCTGTTTCTCCAACTGGGCATAGTGGTCATTCAATGCCTTGCGCTCGGCTTCGATACCCGCTTGTGCCGCAGCCGTCAGAGCATGGTCCAACTCCAGACGACGCTCCTTGAGACGCAGTTTTTCTAGCTGGTAGTTGATAGCGCCAATATCTGCATGCTGTAACGAGCGAACCTGGTCGTTGATCTCGGCAACCCGTTCGATACGGCGTTGCAATTGCTGATGCAGATCGCCATCAACGGCTTTACCAGACTCCAGCACCTGCTCGATATAACCGTAGAAGTTGCCGTTGGTGGTCCGCTCCAGCACCGCCAATTCTTTGGGCGTAGTGCGGGAGCGGATATTGGTCTCCAGGACCCAGCGGAAGTCCAGCGGCACGAATTCCCGGTTGCCGGTCTTCACCAGATAGCGTTCCAGCACTTCGCGCTCTTCGCCTTCCAGCTTCAGACCAGTCGCCCGCAGACGAGCGGTCGGCACCAGTTCGCTATCGTGCAGCTCGCCGACCAACTGCTCAGTTTGACCATTATTGTCAATTTCCCACTGGTAAATGGTATGTGGCCAGAAGTAGACCAGACCACGCCAACCGATGAGGAGCAACAGCCCCACTACGGCAATCAGACTCAAACTGACGGCGCCACCTGTCATCCAGATCCAGGGAGTGCCCGATTTAAACCACTTGTTCATTGTCGTTTGATTCCTTGAGGGCCCATTACATCGAGCTGTACTTGTCACGCAGACGTTGACGGACAAACTCGGCCACGCTGTTGAAGATGAAGGTAAAGACAAACAGTACAAACGCTGCCAGGAACAAGACCCGGTAGTGTGAGCTGCCCACTTCCGACTCCGGCATCTCGACCGCGATATTGGCAGCCAGCGTCCGCAAGCCCTGGAATATGCTCATATCCATGATCGGGGTATTACCGGTTGCCATCAGCACTATCATGGTCTCACCCACGGCGCGGCCTAACCCCATCATCACCGCCGAGAAGATACCCGGACTGGCGGTCAGAATGACCACCCGGCTCAGGGTCTGCCAGGGGGTGGCACCGAGGGCCAACGACCCCTGCGTCAGGTGCTTGGGTACCGAAAACACCGCGTCTTCAGCAATCGAGAAAATGGTCGGGATCACCGCAAAACCCATGGCGATACCGATGACCAGTGAATTCCGTTGGTCAAAACGCATGCCCAGGGTGTTGGTGATAAAGCCACGTGCATTACCCCCCATGAACCAGCCTTCCAGTATCGGACTGACCGTCAGACAGAGATATCCAATCAAGACCAGCACCGGTACCAACATCAACGCCTGCCAGCCCTCAGGCACGCTTTCCTTGATCCGGCGAGGCAGGTGATGCCAAACAAATGCCGCCAGCAGCATCGACAGCGGCAACGCCACCAGCAGTAAGAAAATGCCGGGCAGATGTTGTTCGATCATGGGAGCCAGCCATAAGCCCGCCAGAAAACCGAGGATCACCGTCGGCAATGCCGCCATGATTTCTACGGTCGGTTTGACCACTTTGCGCATGCCTGGCGACATGAAATAACCGGCGAAGATGGCCCCAGCCAGTGCAATCGGTACCGCGAACAACATGGCGTAGGCGGCCGCTTTCAGCGTGCCGAAAGCCAATGGCACCAGACTCAACTTAGCTTCAAAGTCATCCGAGGCTGATGTGGACTGCCAGACATACTGCGGCCCTGGATAGCCTTCATACCAGACCTGTTGCCACAGGGCCGACCAGGTGACTTCCGGATGCTCGTTCTTGACATGGAAAAATTGGAACTGATTGCCAAATTCCACCAGCAGGCTGTTATTGCGAGGCGACAACACCAGGCTATCGATGCTGCCCTGACCAATCACTTCCGACAGCAAACGGGTCTCACCGGTGGCATGGAATAGATCGACATGGTTTTCCGCCGAGAGCGC
This sequence comes from Pseudaeromonas pectinilytica, assembly GCF_054780855.1. Classification (NCBI taxonomy): domain Bacteria; kingdom Pseudomonadati; phylum Pseudomonadota; class Gammaproteobacteria; order Aeromonadales; family Aeromonadaceae; genus Pseudaeromonas; species Pseudaeromonas pectinilytica. The sequence goes on along the minus strand of NZ_BAAGVN010000348.1, from coordinate 18,371 downwards.
AATGAAGCCCTTGCGACTATGCTCCACCGCCAACTCACGGACTGGCCCGGAAGCCTGGAACTCACGGATATGAGTAAACTGGCGAGTGCCGTCCTTGAGGACTTCGAACCACTGGGAGATGACCCCATTGTCATTGGCAACCAGCAGCGAGGAGGCACCACTGAGCAAGGCAACCTGAGTCACATTGCCGCCAGCAGCATTGATCTGGATCGCCGAACTCAGACGGATATTATCCAGATCGCGAATATCGAATACCGACAGCAGTTTGCCGGAGCGAGCCAGCAGATAGCGCAGATCCGGCGTCAACAAGACCTGCTCGACGGTACCGGGTAGCGGCGGCAAGGCATAACGCTTGGTCGTCCACTCCACCTCGCCGGAAAGGAAGTTCTCTTCCCCGACGCGGGCCGTCAGCAATGTCTCGCCATCAGCTGTAGTCGCGGCAAACACCGCCAGCGCACTGGTTGCCTCATAAGCCAGATGGGTAATGGCGCGCCCACGCTCGTCGAGCACAATCGGCTCATTCCCCAGCGGATACTTGAGCACAGCCTCCGTGACCCGCTTATCGTTAGGATAAGTGACCACAAAGTCAGGCTGAACCACCTGGGCGGTACCATCAGCAAAGCCGTAAACCACCTGACGCTTACCCAGCGAGGTGGTAGTCACGCTCGTTACCTGACCAGCCACCGCATCATGTTTGATGAGTTGACCGACCGGAAAACCCGAACCGCTATCCAGTGCAAAAAAATCCAGTTGTCCTTCCCGACTGAAGCGGTAGCCAATCTGATTCTGGTCATCAATCCCCAGCAAGGCGGTTTGTCCCTGCACTGGCAGGGTAATTTCGGCTTTGCGAGTGATAGTGGCCGAATCGAAGATCGGTTTCACCACATACAGCAGATAAAAGAAAATCAGCAGCAATGCTACCAACACCAGGATCCCCCCGGCGGTGACACTGACGCTAGCTAGTTTGTCCTTGATTCGCCGTTTGCGACTGCCGGACATCGTCACATTGACGGTTTGGGTTGACATCAAAAAACCTCGACTGGTTCTAGGCATGGGCGGATTGTATGTCCATTCCATGACAGTTTTGTTACAGCGCGAACTAAACATCTGTTTGCAGGTACCAGAAGTATGGCGCCGGTTTATGACAACCTATCGTCATTGCTGGCTGCAGTTTCATCATCCGCCCCCCGCCCTCACATTCTGGTGCTATGGCCCGGCCATTTCCACACGTCGAGGTTTGGCACTGATGCCATAAATATGTCATGTTATTGACATATAAGGGTGTCACGAGCAAGCCACTATCACCCAAGGCCGTTTAAGCTAATTCGCAACGGGTGGCCGTGACTCCAGTAACATGATTCCGAGGGTAGCAATGAGTAGTGACAATCTCTGGATTGAAAAAGAGCTGAGCTGGCTCTCCTTTAATGAGCGGGTTCTGCAAGAAGCCATGGACAAGAGCGTGCCGCTGATCGAACGAGTGCGCTTCCTGGGGATTTTCTCCAACAATCAGGATGAGTTCTTCAAGGTCCGAGTGGCTGACGTCAAGCGCCGCGTACTCATCCATAAGGAGCATGGTGGGGATCCGGAAGCCGAGGATCTGCTGCATGCCATTCAGGATAAGGTCAAGTGGCTGGGTGAAACCTTCGACACCACCTATCGGGAACTGATGCTCTCCCTGGCGCGACACAATATTTTCCTCATCAATGAAAGTCAGGTGTCGCTCGGTCATCAGGCGTGGATCAAAAAATATTTCAAAGACAAGGTGCTGCGCCATATCAGCCCGATCCTGCTGACTGAAGACAGTGATCCCATCGCCTTCTTGAAGGACCAGTACACCTATCTGGCGGTGAAGATGAAAAAAGAGGGGCGCTTGGTGCAATACGCCCTCATCGAAGTGCCGACCGATTATCTGCCCCGCTTCGTGCCCATGCCACCCGATGAATCCAACAAGCGGCGCAAAGCCTTAATCATCCTGGATAACGTCATCCGTTTCTGTCTGGATGATATTTTCCGGGGTTTCTTTGATTATGACGAAATCGCCGCCTACTCGGTCAAAATGACCCGGGATGCCGAATACGACCTCTCTGCCCAACTCAACCGCAGCGTGCTGGATAATATGAGTGAAGGGTTAAAGCAGCGCCTCAAGGCGATGCCGGTCCGCTTCGCCTATGACCGAGAAACGCCACAGAGCATGGTCACCTTCCTCACCGCCAAACTGAAGATGAGCTTCTACGACTCCATCATGCCTGGCGGGCGGTACCACAACTTCAAGGATTTCATCGGTTTCCCCAATGTAGGCCGTGATTATCTGGAAAACCCCAAGCTCTCGGCTCTCAACAGCCATGAATTTGACCAACACTTGACCCTGTTCCAGGCCATCGCCGAACAGGACATACTCCTGTATTACCCTTACCACAAGTTTCAATACTTCACCGAGTTGCTGCGCCAAGCCTCCTACGATCCGGCCGTCACCTCGATCAAGATCAATATCTATCGGGTTGCCAGTCAGAGCCGGGTCATCGACTCGCTCATCGATGCCGCCAACAACGGCAAACGCGTCACTGTGGTGGTAGAGCTGCAAGCGCGCTTTGACGAGGCCGCCAACATCCAGTGGGCCAATCGCCTGACGGAAGCCGGGGTCAAGGTCATGTTCGGGGTGCCGAGCCTCAAGATCCACTCCAAACTGTGCCTCATCAGCCGCAAAGAGAATGGACAGACGGTCCGCTACGCCCATATCGGCACCGGTAATTTCAACGAGAAGACCGCCAAGATCTACACGGACTTCTCCTTGTTCACCCGCAATCAAGAACTCGCGGCCGAGGTTTACAGTGTGTTCGAGTTTATCGAACATCCGTTCCAGCGCTTCAAGTTCAATCACTTGCTGGTCTCGCCCATCAACTCCCGCCGTAACCTCTACAGCCTGATTGACAGCGAAATCAACAACGCTAAAAGCGGGCTACCAGCACGCATCACTCTTAAGATCAATAATCTGGTCGATAAGGGCATGGTCAGCCGGCTCTATGCCGCCAGCCAGGCCGGGGTCAAGATCCGCATGATCATCCGCGGTATGTGCTCGCTAGTCCCCGGATTACCTGGCATCAGTGATAACATCGAGGTCATCAGCATCGTCGATCGCTATCTCGAACATCCGCGGGTCATGGTGTTCCATAACAATGGCCAGCCCAAGGTTTATATCTCTTCGGCGGACTGGATGACCCGAAACCTAGATTTTCGCATTGAAGTCGGTGTCCCCATCTATGATGAGAAGCTGCGTCAGCGGATCCTGGACATTCTGGAGCTACAGTTCAGCGATACCACCAAGGCACGTTACATTGATGCCGAGCAAAGCAACCGCTATGTTCCGCGGGGCAATCGCAAGAAGGTTCGCTCGCAAATCGCCATCTATGACTACCTCAAGCAGTGGGAGCAACAACTGAATGCCGAGTAATCTGCTGGCTGCCATTGATTTAGGTTCCAATAGCTTCCACCTGGTGGTGGCTCGCGTACTCGACGGTCGCATGCAGATCGTCGATCGCCTCAAAGAGCGGGTACGGCTCGCCGAAGGCATGGATGAGAATAAATGTCTGAGTGAAGAAGCCATGCAGCGGGGATTAAATTGCCTCGGCCTGTTCGCCGAACGCTTGAGCGGCTTCAAACCCGATGCGGTGCGCATCACCGGTACCTATACCCTGAGAGCCGCCAGCAACGCCCAAGTGTTCTTGGATCGGGCCCGCGCCCTACTTCATCACCCGATCAATATTATCTCCGGTCAGGAAGAGGCACGCCTGATCTATCAGGGGGTCGCGCATACCCAGCATCTGGATGGCCGGGTGCTGGTCATCGATATCGGGGGTGGTAGTACCGAGTTGATCATCGGTGAGCGTTTCACGCCGCTCGCCCTGACCAGCCGCAAAATGGGCTGTGTCACCTTCAACAAACAATTCTTCACTAACGGTAAACTCAGCGACAAGAATTTTAATGCCGCCATTCTGGAAGGCTTACACCAGTTGGAGCCAATCCTGACTCAATATCAGCAGTTGGGATGGGAAAGCTGCCTGGGTAGCTCGGGCAGTATCAAGGCGGTGCGGGAACTGCTGGTCGCCCACGATGACGATGGCGTAATCACCCTGTCGCAGCTCGAGCAGCTCAAGTCGCGCATGATTGCACAAAAGCGGATTGAACAACTCGATCTTCCCGGTTTGACCGAGGATCGTCGCCCGCTGATTGCCGCAGGTGTTGCCATTCTGATTGCCCTATTCCAAGGCTTGGGCATCGAGCGTATGGACTACTCGGACGGCGCCCTACGCGAAGGTTTGCTGTATGAATTCGAACAGCGGCAGCAACATCAGGATATTCGCGCGCGCACGGCGTTTGGTATTGCCGATCTCTACCATATCGACAAGCAGCAAGCCGCGCGGGTTGAGGCCACTGCCTTGCAACTGTTTGATCAGGTTGCAACCCGCTGGCAGCTGGACGCCGAACTCTATCGCCCCCTGCTGTGCTGGGCGGCCATGCTCCACGAGACGGGTCTCGCCATTAACTACACCGCCATCCAGCGTCATTCCGCCTACATACTGGAAAACTCAGATCTACCGGGGTTTGATCAGGAAGAGCAACAACTGCTGGCAACCCTGGTGCGGTTTCACCGCAAGGCCATCAAGAAGCAGGAGTTTTACTCCATCCCCAACTTTGTCGATGAGTCGATCTGGCGGGCCATTCGCATTCTGCGCCTGGCTGTAGCGCTGCACCATCGGCGGCTGGATAACCTGCTGCCCACGCTTCGCCTCGAAGCCGAAGGCAACTTGTGCCGTCTGTTCCTGCCCGCTAACTGGGCCGAAGCGAACCGGCTGCTGGTGCAAAACCTGGTGCGCGAACAACAATATATGGAAGCTCTGGGCTGGGAGCTGGATCTGCAAACCACTGGCTGAGTCCACCTGCCGTTCGTGTCTACAAGACCTGTTCTTGAGGATGGTGAAAGTCATCCTATTTATTGGCGGCACTTACCGGGAGCCAGCGGCTGTCTCATCCTGTGATGCCTGCCGTAGCAGCTCACGAGCGGCACGTTTTTCCTGACGGCGGCGGGCAAAAAACGCACTGAGTTGCTGACTGCACTCCTGCGCCAAAACCCCTGCAGTAACCGGGATCTGGTGATTGTGGCGTGCATCGCCCAGCAGCGGGAATACCGACTGCACGGCTCCAGTTTTCAAATCAGAAGCCCCATATACCAGGCGTCCGATCCGGGCATGGATCAAGGCTCCGGTACACATGATGCAAGGCTCTAAGGTCACATACAAAGTCGTATCCAGCAGCCGATAATTGCTCAGTCTCTGGCCCGCCTGGCGCAAGACCCGGATCTCGGCATGAGCCGTTGGATCATGCTCACACAGCGATAAATTCCAGCCTTCTGCCACCATCTGGCCCGCGCGCACCAAGACAGCCCCTACCGGGACTTCACCAGCCCTCTCCGCCTGGGTCGCCAACGCCATGGCATGGCGCATCCAGTGTTCATCCTCTTGCTGTTGCATGGTTTGTGATGGCGTGATTTGTGATTGCATGCTTCCTCCCGAACAGGCGGCTATTATGCCCAAACGGCTTGGTACTGCCTACCACCCCCTATCGGCTGACCCGCTGCACCACAAAGCGGCTATGGGTGGGCGAAGCCAAAAAAATCGCCCGCGATAGCGGGCGATGTGTGCAGCTTAAGCAACCCAACGGCTATTAGCTCCGCTGGATTAGCCCTATCTGTCCTTCTGGCAACCATTCGTATTGGGTCTCTTCGCGCGCGCCGCAGCAACGGCCGCTACAACCACTCTGCGTCACTTTGCGAACTCGCCCTTTGCGCATCCAGACTCCCAGCATGGCATCCATGGTGTCTTCCGCCGTATGGAAGTGGCGCGCCAGCTCACCCAGGCTCATGCGCTGACGATCGGCCAGCAGGGTTCCCACATCACGGACGATCATACCAGAACCACCTTACGCGCCAGTATGTTGCCCTTGCGATGCATACCCCACCAGGTCAGTACCGCGACCATGGTATAGAACGCGACCCAAGCCAGACTCTGGGCCGGATGGGCGGCAAACGTCGCCAGTTGGTAATAGAGTGAGGAGATCATAAACGCCATCAGATTGCACCACATGGCGGTAAAAATTGCCCAGTTACGACCGGACTCCCGAATCAAGGAGCCCATGGCAGCTGCGCAGGGCATATACAGCAGGACAAACAACAAGTAAGCAAAGGCGCCCACCTGACCATCAAAATGGGTCTGCATGTTGGCAAAGGTCGATAGATCAACCTCCTGGGATTCCGCCATCGCTGATTGGTCCTGCAGATCGCCCAGCTCCAGACCGGCAGGATCCCATGGATTGATGGCCGCCAGATTGGCCGGAATAGTCGCCACCGCCTCGTTGAATGAGTCAGTCAGACTGAACTCAGCACCCTCTTCGTCTGCCGGGGACTGATAGAGACTGTTGAGCGTCCCCACCACCGCCTCTTTGGCAAAAATACCGGTCGCAATACCGACCGTCGCTTGCCAGTTATCCTCACGCACGCCCAGCGGCGACAACACAGGCGTCAGAAATGCGGCAGCCTGGCTCAGCAAAGACTTATCTGTATTCTGGTTCCCGAAACTGCCATCGGAGCCCAAGGAGTTGAACAGGTTCAACACCGCCACCATGATGACAATGGTCTTACCGGCCCCCAGCACGAAGCTACGCAGCTTATGCCAGGTCTTGATCAGTACATAGGTTGGGCGCGGGACTTCATAATCCGGCATTTCCATCAGCATGGATTCACTGTGTCCAGGCAGTAGGGTCTTGCGCAGCACCAAACCGGTCACCACCGCAATTGCGATACCAATCAGATACAGCAAAAACACCACGTTCTGCCCTGATTGCGGGAAGAAGGCGACTGCAAACAAGGCGTAGACCGGCAGACGAGCCCCACAGGACATGAAAGGCGCCATGGCGGTGGTCATCAGGCGTTCACGCTCCGCATTCAGCGTCCGGGCGGACATGAAAGCCGGAACCGAGCAGCCAAATCCCATCAGCATCGGCACGAAGGCCTTACCCGGCAGCCCCAGTTTGCGCATCACCCGATCGACGACAAATGCGGCCCGGGCCAGATAGCCAGATGCCTCCAGAACAGCCAGGAACAGATACAGGAAACCGACGACCGGGATAAAGGTTGCGACCGTCTGTATGCCGCTACCGACCCCGTCGGAAACTACGGAAATCAACCACTCTGGAGTATCAACCAGCCCCAGCCAGTGCCGGGGGCCATCGACAAATAATGCGCCAGCCAGAACATCGAAAAAATCGATGAAGGCACTACCCACATTGATGGCAAACAAAAACATCAGGTACATGACACCGAGGAAAAACGGAATGCCAACCCAGCGGTTGAGCAGAATATTATCCAGACGTTCAGAACCCTTGATGCCGAGTTTTCCATGCTGGATCTGACAAGGACGAGCCTGTTCATGAATAAAGCCATAGCGAATGTCCGCCACAGCAAGATCCATATCCACCTGACTTTGCGTCGCCCGGATCAACGCCGCAACATCCGGTCGCGCCGTCAATTGCAAGACTTCATCCAGAACTTCATCGCCTTCCAGCAAACGAATGGCACAGCCACGAGCCGCCAGGTGACCATGATGGATCTGCGGTTGTAACTGAGCGACAGCAGCCTCAATGACATCGCCGTAATCCAGAACCAGAGGCTGTGGATCAACTTGCGCCATCAGCAACGGCAATTGAGCCTTGAGGTGCTGGATCTCTTTACGGTTGTAGGCGGATAACGCCACCACCGGACAGCCCAGCACCCCGCTCAGGGCTTGGGTATCGATTGATTGTCGACGCTTTTGCACTACATCGTATTTGTTCAGCACCACCAATACCGGCAGTCCCAGCTCACGCAGTTGCAGGGTCAGCAGTAAGGAGCGCTCCAGAGCCGTGGCATCGATGACGTTAATCACCAGATCCGGCTTATGAGTCATGGCATAACGGAATGCGATCTGTTCATCGATCGAGCTGTCCCGGCTCTCCAACGCATAGATGCCCGGCAAGTCCATCAACTGATACTCGTCATCGCCCTGGCTGAAATAACCGCGCTTCTTGTCCACGGTCACGCCACTCCAGTTGCCGACCTGCTGATTGGCCCCGGTCAAGGCATTGAATAACGAGGTCTTGCCGCTGTTGGGATTGCCAACCGTCATCAAATTCCATTTCATAGGCTCTCTACCTCGATCTGCATGGCCAATGTACGCTGTACCGAGAGCGTGATACCCCCTGTGGAAATTTGTAGTGGATCACCCAAGGGGGCGTTGCGGATAAAACGCACCTCACTACAGGGCAGTAAGCCCATAGCCATCAGTTTGCGGCGAACCGGAGCATCCAATGCTCCCAGACTCACAATACGAGCCGATTGGCCCGGCTGGATATCACTCAAATGCATATGCCGTGCTCCGCGATCTTATTGATAATGGTTATCACTGAATCCAATTATAGAGCGAATACCCACAAAATAAAGCAGTTTTTTAGCCTCGGCTCTGGCTATACTCCCGACCAGTTATAAGGAGCCTCATCATGTCCGATACCAATTCCCGTCTTGTTTACTCCACGGCTAGTGGTTTTGTTCCCGAGCCGACCGCCAAAGCAGCATCTGCATCCCCCTTCCCCGATGACGGCATCGTCAGATTACGCCGCGAAAACAAAGGCCGCAAAGGTGCAGGGGTCATCACCATTCATGGTATTCCCAGCGAGCGACAAAAGGAGCTAGCCAGTCTGCTAAAGAAAAAATGCGGCACCGGAGGCGCCATCAAAGAAGGGATCATTGAAATTCAAGGTGAGAAGCGGGATTTGATCCAAGCTGAACTCATCAAGGCGGGTTTTACCGTCAAACTGGCAGGTGGTTAGTCCGCTCGGTCATTCGCGTTAAAACAGCGGCAACTGCCCCTCGGCCCACTCATCAAACTGGCGGCCGATGAAGGGTAATATGGCATCGGCCACGGGCCTGAGCTGCTTCTGGATATAGTGTTCATAATCCAGTGGTGCGGTTTGGTGCTCTACCGGCTCAGCCCCTTGGGTGGTGATGAGGTAGGCGATAGTACCCCGCTGCTGATAACGGGGGGACAATCCTGCGTTTCGGCGCGCCTCATCGGCCAATCGAGCCGCCCGGACATGGGGGGGTTGAGTTTTCTGGTAGTCGCTCAATTTGCGCCGCAACCGCTTGCGATAGACCAACCAGTCATCCACCTCGCCAGCCCGGGTTTTCCGAATCATCTCGGCAATGAAAGGGGCCGGATCTTCATCGTGGAAAATACGCTGGTATAAACCCCGCTGAAACTGTTTGGCCAGCTCAGTCCAGTCGGTACGGACCGTCTCCAGCCCCTTGAAGATGATCTGCTCGTGCTCCCCTTCACCTTCCAGACCGGCATACCGCTTCTTGCTACCTACCTCGGCACCGCGGATCGTCGGCATAAGGAAACGCCGGTAATGACGCTCATATTGCAGCTCCAGGCAGGAATCGAGCCCCCACTCCTGCTGCAGATGGTGTTGCCAATGCTCGGTGACCTGACGAGCCAATTGCCGCCCGATAGACTCAGCCTGTTCCGGCGTTACCTCGCGATCCAACCAGACAAAGGTGGAGTCGGTATCGCCATAGATCACCTGGAAACCAGCGGCCTCAATCAAGCGCCGGGTTTCCAGCATGATCGACTGCCCGCGCAAGGTGATACTGGATGCCAAACGGGGATCGAAGAAGCGGCAACCGCTGGAGCCCAATACCCCGTAAAACGAGTTCATCAGGATCTTGATCGCTCGCGACAAAGCATCATCCTGCTGCAACTTGGCCTTATCTCGCTCTTGCCACAAGGAGGCAATAAGCCCGGGAAGGATCGGATCCTGGCGCGAGAAACAAGCCCCCAGAAATCCCGGGATCGGCGCCAGATGCGCATCCTCCTGCGGCGATACTTGCTGCTCTCGTAACCCGAGGATCAACCCCAACGGATCGATACCAAAGCTGCGGATAATACTGGGATAGAGGCTCTTATAATCCAGCACCAATACGTGCCGATAAAGCCCGGGACGCGAGTCCATCACATAGCCGCCCGGTGACGGCGCGCCTTCGATAGTTCCCAGGCTCGGCGCCACAAACCCGCGACGATGCAAGTGAGGGATGTAGAGGTGGGAAAATGCCGCCACCGAGCCACCGTAGCGATCCAGCTCCAGCCCGGTGAGCTGACTGCGCAAGCGAGCAAAGTCCAGCAAATGGCACAGGGCAAAGATATCGGTGACCAAGCGACAATCTTCGAGGTTGTAACGGGCCAGAGCCAGTTTATCCTGTTGATATAATTGGCTGATCCGCTCACCTCGATCCTCAACCTCATCGATCGCCTTACCACGGCCGAGTAGGCTCTGGGCCACAGACTCCAGGCTGAAACTATCAAATTGCCAGGTTGCCGATTTCAAGGTGGCAACCCCATCCAGCACCACGCGACCGGGAAATATGACCTGCCCCTGTTGGCGTTCATCCCGTGCCGGTCGCCAACGGACCGGCTCGCCGGCTCGTCCCCAACGCAGGGTCAGGTGGTGTAATTCGGCGCGACGAAGCAGCAGCTGAAAATCAAAGTTGACCACATTCCAGCCGATGATGATGTCCGGATCAAAGTGCTGAAAGAAGGGCGCCAACGCCAGCAACAGTTGCCGTTCGTCCGCCACCCACTGGATAGTAAACCTCTCCTGATGGGGCTCGGGCTCCCCCACCATGATCACCTGCTCAAGCAGCGAACCATCACGCCGGATCCCTTGCAAACCAACGCAGGAGAGCTGACCGGACATGGCACATTCCACATCCAGCGACAGCAGGGTAAATGTTGGCTGCATATCACAAGGCTCCAGCATTCGGGCTTGCATCTGCAGATAGGCTGGATGACGGGTCACATCACCGCTCACCCGGATCCCGCCAGTGATAAAGCGCTCCATCAGCACTCGTTCGGCATGCCGCACATCGCCTTCAAAAACCGGAATGCGCTGCAGTTGCAGAAGCTCAAGGGCGCGATAGAAACGGGCTAAGGTAGGAAAACAGCAGGCGAGTACACTCTCCCCGGCAAACGTCTGTAATCCGGTACGCCGTAAGTGGCCGCGGATCCCGTGCTGCCGAAATACGTGCAACGCCTCTTCCTGTCGGGCGAGAGGTATGAAAAATTGCACCGGCTCTTGTGCATAAACGACCCGAACCGGCCCCTGCACGGTCGCCAACCAGAGCACGATCGCACAGTGCTCGCCCTGTTCAGAAGAGGAAGTTGACGACTGATCCAGCGCCTGTCGCGTCAGAATGAAACCGTCCAATGTCTGATGAGCGACAACATGGGGCAAGAGTAGGCTCCATCAGTTGGGGATACACGAAAAGGGGAGCTCAGATCGCACCAGGCGAATCGTTCCTCCCTCGTGGGAAGCGGCCAGACGCCACGCTAAGGGGCAATCAACTGGAACCGGATCGAGTCTACGGCTCCTTTTTCCCAAACCCGGATTGTTTGAGGGTAAAGCCCTCCTGGTTACTCCAGGCATCCAACCCACTGCGATTGTTACCTGCGATCAGACTAGCCGCCAGGCTCGGGCTGTTGAACAGCTGATCCTGGGTGAAGCGATAGCCTTCCCCTTCGGCAATCAAAACGCCCTTGTCCAGCAGTGTCCGCTTGAGCTCAATCACCGGTTCACGCAAGGAATCTGCCTGTTCGTTATTGACCCGCGAACCGGACATCACCATAAAGCCCGGCTTTTGACGCGCACCCACCGGATAACCACAGGCTTCTGCGCCTTTGACACTAAAATAATAGCGCTCGCGTTCCCCCGGTGTGTTGGTTGCCAATGCCCGCTGCAACGCCATCAACTCATCGAAGATTTCAATAGGAACCACGGCCGCGCGACGTTGCCCCTTCTGATCGACAATAAAGCTGACGTGTTTGCTTAACATCCTGTAGTCCTTTGCGTCGGTGCTGAATTCAATACTGAACTTAGTTTGCCCTGTCTTGGCAACAGAACCAAGTCGTGGCGGCTGAAATCACAACATCATATTTATATCGGATTATCATACGCTTGTGAAAAGCTGATTGCGGTGAAGCGGATCATATCCGGCCATCAGGATCCTCTTCGTCCGTTGCGGCGGATTTCGCTCGTCAGCCGCACGGCGGCCGAACATCCGACTTGAAGCCTATAAACACATAAAAAATCACTTTTAATGATTATTTATACTTGCAGAGTCGACGTTTTTTCCCGATGATAACGCCAAATTTTAGCGCAGGGATAAAGGGATACACAGATGGTTCGCGAAAGAGATGCGGTGCTGGTTAATGCGTTTCGCCACTCGACCCCCTATGTCAATCATCATAGAGGTTCCACCTTTGTCATCATGATCGGCGGTGAAACCATTGCCGATGATAACTTCAATGACATAGTGGCCGATATCGCATTGCTACAAAGCCTGGGCATTCGCCTGGTGCTGGTGTTTGGTGCGCGCCCGCAAATCGATGGCTCCTTGGCGAATGCCGGCATTCGCTCCCGCTTTCACAAACGTATCCGCGTCACCGATAGCGACAGTTTCCGCATCATCAAGCAGGTCTGCGGTGGCTTGCAGCTGGAGATCACATCCCGTCTCTCTATGGGACTCATCAACACACCCATGCAGGGTGCCCGCTTGAATGTAGTCAGTGGCAACTTTGTCACCGCGCAACCCATTGGCGTCGATGATGGTATCGACTATTGCCATAGTGGCCGGGTGCGTCGGATCGACAGTGAAGGCATCCGCCGCCAGCTGGAACAAAATGCCATCGTGCTGATTTCACCGGTGGGCTTCTCGGTGACCGGAGAAAGCTTCAGCGTCAACGCCGAAGAGATTGCCGCTCAGGTCGCCATTCACCTCAAGGCCGACAAGTTGATCGCCTTTTGCTCATCACAAGGGGTCATCGGTCAGTCCGGTCAGGTGGTTTCCGAACTGTTCCCCGAGCAGGCTGAAGAGTATCTGGTCGCGCTGGAACAACAAGGTGATGACAGCTCGGGGACGGCGCGTTACTTCCATGCCGCGATCGCATCTTGCCGGGCCGGCGTACCGCGCTGCCATCTGGTCAGTTACAAAGAAGATGGTGCCTTGCTGCAGGAGTTGTTTACCCGGGACGGGGTTGGCACCCAGATCGTGCGCCAGAGTGCCGAACAGGCACGTAGCGCAACCATTGATGATATTGGTGGCATTCTGGATCTGATCCGGCCGCTGGAAGAGGAAGGCATTCTGGTTCGTCGCTCCCGCGAACAGCTGGAAATGGAAATCGACCATTTCTGCATCATCGAACGGGATGGCTTGGTGATTGGCTGTGCCGCGCTCTATCCATTTCCGGAAGAGGCCATGGCGGAAATGGCCTGTGTGGCAATCCATCCGGAATACCGCAGCTCAAACCGCGGGGATCGCATGGTGGCCAAGATTGAAGAACACGCGCGGCGGCAAAACATCCAGAAACTGTTTGTTCTGACCACTCGTTCGATTCACTGGTTCCGTGAGCGCGGTTTCGAACCGGTCGAGGTGACGGACCTGCCGGTGGCTAAGCAGAAGCTGTATAACTATCAGCGTCGTTCGAAGATCTTGTTGAAAACCATATAAAAAAAGACGGGGCCGACAAATTTACCGGCCCCGTTTTGGCAATGGAGATTTCTGGTTTCCACGCGGCGTAATATAGCAGCGCAGTACCGAATGAATCGTGGAACCGGTCACATAAATCAGTCATGTTTTCATCTGATTAACATAAAAATACAATCCAGATCACGATTTGAAATGGCTTTCTGGATGCGGTTACATCACTTTTTGGTAGCAGATCTAAGTTGAAGATTGACAGTTGATAGCCAGACCGGTTATTTCTGTCAGACACCCCGCGCCAGCGGGGACCAGAAGAGGCGCGTTGCCCAGGTCAGCGGTAGGAGGAGGTCAGTCTCCATCGATAACCGCCCAGGGGGTGCAACGCCGAGACAAGTCAGTGACTGATTGCTGATGAGTCGGCTGCGAGGGCTGAATCCCTCGGGCTGTCACCCTTAGGGTGAAGTGCTTCTGGCAGGAATTTTCTTTCCCGCCGTACAGCCGCGTCTTTCTGGTCACACCTGGTTTAAAAGTTAAACGGAATTTTTAACGGTTTTATTCAGGAGTTCAGTCGTGAACCAGCTTTGCGTAGCCAAATTTGGCGGTACCAGTGTTGCCAATGCCGATGCCATGAGCCGTTGTGCCCAAGTCGTCGTCAATAATTCCAAGACCCGCGTCGTTGTCCTGAGCGCCAGCGCTGGCGTGACCAATCTGTTGGTCGATCTCTCCCAGGGCACCCTGGATGTCGCGGAACGCGAGGATCGCCTGCAACGACTCACCGATATTCAATTCCATATTCTGGATGCCTTGGGCCAACCCGCAGCGCTGACGCAAACCATTCGTGACATGCTGGACGAGGTTCGCGATCTGTCGGCTCAAGCCACAGTCGCCACTGATGCCGCCCTGGTCGATCGCATGGTGGCACAGGGTGAGCTGATGTCCACGCGCCTGTTCACCGAACTGATGAACCAGCAAGGCCATTCTGCAGTCTGGTTTGACGTACGCAAGGTCATGCGTACCGACAGCCGGTTCGGCAAGGCCACCCCGGCCATTGAAGCGCTGCGCGCTCTGGCACAACAGGAAATGGCGCCGCTGCTGGCGGATCGCTTCGTCATCACCCAGGGCTTCATCGGGGCCAACGCCGAAGGCCAGACCACGACCCTGGGCCGCGGTGGCAGCGATTACAGCGCCGCCCTGCTAGCGGAAGCCTTGAATGTCAGCGAACTGGAGATCTGGACCGATGTTCCGGGTATCTACACCACGGATCCGCGGATGGTGAAAAGCGCGCGCCCCATCCCTGAAATCAGCTTTGCGGAGGCAGCGGAGATGGCGACATTTGGTGCCAAAGTCTTGCACCCCTCCACCCTGCAACCCGCGGTACGCCGCAACATCCCGGTATTTGTCGGCTCGAGTAAAGATCCGGCAGCCGGCGGCACCTGGGTGCGCTCCAGTACCGAATCCACCCCCTTATTCCGTGCCGTGGCACTGCGTCGCAACCAGGTGCTGTTGACCCTGCAAAGCCCGAATATGCTCGGTGCCTGTGGCTTTCTGGCCGAAGTTTTCTCGATCCTGGCCCGCCATCGCATGTCGGTCGATCTCATCACTACCTCCGAGGTCAGCGTGGCGCTGACCCTGGATCACACCGGTAGCCAATCCAGTGGCAAATCCGTCCTCGGCGAGGAAGTGCTTGCCGAGCTGGGCGCCCTGTGCAAGGTCAAGGTGGAACATAATTTGGCGTTGGTCGCCCTCATCGGAAATCAGATGAGCGAGATCAGCGGTGCCGGAAGCCGTGTGTTTGCTGCCGTCGATGACGTCAACATCCGCATGATCTGCTACGGTGCCAGCGCCCACAATCTCTGCTTTCTGGTTCGCGAGGATCAGGCTGAGGAGATCATTCAGCGTTTGCATCGCAAACTGCTGGATTGATGGTAAGACTAAGTCCTTTACTCCGTTTCGGCGCAGGCATCCCCTGCGCCTTTTTTCTGCCCGTGATTCCCGCTGTCGACAACATTCCCGTCGTCCGGCTAGGCTGCTATGCTGGCCTTACACCTCTTTCTCCCAGCACAAGGAGCCATCATGATCCTCTCGACCACCCCGACTCTTGAAGGAAAACAGATCATCGACTACCGCGGTATCGTCGTCGGTGAAGCCATTCTGGGTGCCAACATCTTCAAGGATCTGTTTGCCGGGATCCGCGACATCATTGGCGGACGCTCCGGCGCCTATGAAAAAGAGCTGGCCAAGGCGCGCGAGATCGCCATGGCGGAATTATCCGAACGGGCTGCCGCATTAGGAGCCAATGCCGTGGTGGGGATTGACTTGGATTATGAAGTGGTCGGCCCCAACGGTGGCATGTTGATGGTCAGCATCAGCGGCACCGCTGTCGTCATCCGCTAACCCGCGACATGGCCAGCCAGCTAGAGCTGTTCGAGCTAGGCAACCCCTGCATCGGGGTCTGCCAGATGGATGAGCGAGGCTACTGTCTTGGTTGTTTTCGCTCGCGGCAGGAGCGCTTTAACTGGCAAAAGATGACGAGCACCGAGCAACAGGAGGTGATGCGCCTGTGCCGCGACCGATCGCGTCGGAAACGGCGGCAAGCTACGGAGCCCTCCTCGTTGCCACCGACACAATTGCCTCTTGCTGGCCTGGATGACCCCGGATCTGGCGCGGCTGGTTAACGCGCCAAACGCATGGGGCTCCACGCCCCCTTGCCACAGCTCAGGTGCGACAGCGCGAACCTGACGGGCTACGAGCCAATCAGGATGGCGCGTTAATTCCAATCGCAGCCCATGAGGTTGCGATCAACCAGTGAGAACGGACTCCGCCTCTACTATCTCACCGACAGGGGTTGAAACTGCAGCCCATGCTGAACTGACCATCCGTACTAACCGGGCATGCACGCTGGCAAAATCTGGCCTAGCCGTCACCACTTCCTGCAAGCAGTCATGCATTAGCACTCCCAGCTCCTTATTTAAGGAAACTGGCAGTTGGCAGTGAGTCATCAGCTCTTCGAGCAGACAGCCGAAGGCGCGAACCTCCAGACGCTCCAGCGCCGCTCCGGATGAACTGCCCGCCACATAGAAGGAGGCGGCCCCGAAATCACCGAGCAAGGCCCCACCCCGACCATCGTGCAGGATATTGTGTCCGTAGAGATCGCCATGCAGTATGCCACGACTGTGCAGATGTGCCGCCACCGAAGCCACCTGTTCAGCGATGCCCAGCATAGCCGGGAGCGACAGAGTAAAGTCGGCGTGGTAGACATCACGGGTACAGGAGTCAAGACTCGGTGGCCCGGACAAGGTGGAAAAGCTCGGGGCAATCAGAGCCATCACCAACGCCGGCACACCTGCGGGATGATCGTTGATCTCGCCAACCAGCTCGATTAAGCCCGGATGAAGGCCGGCTGCCAGTGCCGCCGCCATTTCGCTTTGCGGCAAACCGTCACTGGTCATATCCCCCTTGAAACATTTCACCGCCACCGGCTGAAGAGAGCTCGCCTGCTGCCAGTTGGCCGAGATGATCCGGCCCGAGGCCCCTTCCCCCAATTGCTCCCCGAGGGTGAGCTCGGCCCAGGGTACGCGCGTCACCGCCTCGATTCGCCGGGGCAGATCGCAGCAGGGGTTGCCAGCAAACGCCAGCCAGCTCAAGCGCGGCAGCTTCAGCAGCCAGGCCGGCAGTGCGCTCAGCCGATTGGCCGCCAGGCGCACCAGCTCAAGGCGCTGACAATTGGCCAAGCTCGCTGGCAAGCCCTCGAGCCGGTTACCAGAGAGCATCAATTTTTGCAGCTGATGACACTGGCCCAGCGCATCGGGCAGCGTTTCTATCTGATTATCGGTCAGCACCAGCCAGCGTAAATTGGCCGGCAAGGCCGCCGCTGGCACCTCGCGGATGCGATTGGCCTTAAAACCGACCATGGTCAGTGCCGGGCAAGACCCCAACACCTCGGGCAAGCGGGTGAAGTTATTCTCGGAGCAGAAAATGATGCGCAGCTTGCGGCACTCGGCCAGCGTATCAGGCAACTCGGAGAGCTGGTTGCCACTCAAATCCAGCACTTCCAGCGAATCCTTCAAGCTCAGGATCTCCAGGGGAAAGGAGATCAGATTTTCACTCAACGTCAAGCGACGAGCACCGCTCAACTCACCCGAGCGCAGTTGCTCCAGAGTATGCATAACCATTTCTCAATCGGGGTGGCCACTCATCAGCTAGGCAGACCAGCGGCCAGACAGGCCAGCGGGCAATGCCCCGCGGCCACTAAAGGACGAGCATTATAGAGAATCGTGACGTCGAGTGCCTGTTTTGTTGCCCGGCACACGCAGGCCCGCACCATCGAGGCGAATCATGTCCGGAGTATTCGTAATACCTGTCGTGACGCCTGATGTGCGGTGAGCCGAATCAGCACGATTATCGGCTCAACATTCATGCGGGAATACCAAAGAGTCCCTCCTCATCATGGCTCAGAGGGAGATCATTTTTAAGCCAATTACAGCTGGCTGGAAAGCTAGCCACCATCACTGTTTTGCTGACAATTAAATCCCACATATGGGGCCTTAAAGTTAACTATTGGAGTTAATACACAAGATAATGGAATTATACACGCCGAGGTATGCGCCATAGCTACAGCCGATTGAATCGCTTGGCTAATACAGAAATAGGCAATCACAGTGATTAATTCCGCTACATGTACAGAACCTTAAGCGGCAAGCGAATTAATAATACCGTCTAACGTGTTGTTTTGCTTGGATTTTCTCTGCCTACT
>NZ_BAAGVN010000347.1:0-36600 GCF_054780855.1 Pseudaeromonas pectinilytica | reverse complement strand
CTTGTTTCTGGCCATGATTTAACCCTCCAGAACAGAACCCTTTAAGTGTAGTCCTGAAGAGCTGAATCATGGTGGTAATCAGGAAAAATATAGACAAAATCGCTACAATTTCCCGGCGTGTTCCAAGTCGCTAAATCCCACCAAGAAAACGATTACAAATAATCCCGTTCAATCAGCGAAGTCGATAACCAACTGTTTTAGCTTGATGTTTTTCAGGTTGACGCCAACGCACTCAATTGACACATCAGGTACTCAAATTTAATGACTCACGATCAGGGGACATTGCCATGAATAAAATGGTTAAAAATCTAATCACTGCCGCTTTGGCGCTTGGTATAGCTAATTCTGCTTTTGCCGCAGAACAACTGAAATTGGGATATCTGGTGAAACAGCCGGAAGAGCCCTGGTTCCAGACCGAGTGGGCATTTGCCGATAAGGCCGGTAAAGACCTGAATTTCGAGGTCATCAAGATCGCAGTCCCCGATGGTGAAAAAACGCTGAACGCCATCGATAGTCTGGCCGCCAACGGTGCCAAAGGCTTCGTCATCTGTACCCCGGACCCGAAACTCGGACCAGCCATCATGGCCAAGGCCAAGAGCATGGATCTGAAAGTCATCACCGTCGATGACCAGTTCGTGAACGCCAAAGGCAAGCCGATGACCGACGTGCCGCTGGTGATGATGGCCGCCACCAAGATTGGCGAGCGTCAGGGACAGGAGCTCTATAAAGAGATGACCGCCCGCAAATGGGATATCAAAGAGAGTGGGGTATTGGCTATCACTGCCGACGAACTGGATACCGCCCGTCGCCGGGTTGAAGGTTCCATCAGCGCCCTGAAGGCCGCCGGCTTCCCGGAAGCCCAGATCTACAGCGTCCCCACCAAGGCCAACGACATTCCCGGCGCCCTGGATGCCGCCAACTCCATGCTGGTGCAGCATCCGGATGTTAAAAACTGGCTGATTGTCGGCATGAACGACAACACGGTACTGGGTGGCGTGCGCGCCACTGAAGGTCAGGGCTTCAAGGCCGAGAGCGTCATCGGCATCGGTATCAACGGCGTCGATGCGGTGAACGAACTCTCCAAGTCCAAGGCCACTGGCTTCTTCGGCTCCCTGCTGCCGAGCCCGGATGTCCACGGCTACAAGAGCATCCAGATGCTCAACGACTGGGTGGTGAATGGCACAGAACCCGAGAAATTCACCGAGGTGACCGACGTGGTGCTCATCACCCGCGACAACTTCAAGGTCGAGCTGCAGAAGAAAGGTCTCTAGTCGGAATCAACAGGTGCCGGCATGGGGGTGACCCCATGCCGGACATGGGGTAGAAAAATGAATCAGTCAGTCCCGTATCTGGAATTTTGTAGCATCAGCAAGGAATTTCCCGGCGTGAAGGCGTTACAGAATGTCTCCTTCTCTTGCCAGGAAGGCACTGTCCACGCCCTGATGGGCGAGAATGGTGCCGGCAAATCCACCTTGCTGAAAATACTCAGTGGTTTTCAGGCGCCCTCGGATGGCGTGATCAAACTTGGCGGCAACGAGGTAGCATTCCAGAACACGGTGGATGCTCTGGAAAGCGGCATCGCCATCATCTATCAGGAGCTGCATCTGGTCCCGGAGATGACCATTGCCGAGAACATCTATCTGGGGCAATTGCCGACCCGGCATGGCTTTATCGATAAAGAAAAACTCTATCAGGATGCGGCCCGCCAGTTAGCGCGGCTCGGCATGGATGTCTCGCCCGAGACTCCCCTGAAGTACCTCTCTCTGGGACAATGGCAGATGGTGGAAATCGCCAAAGCGCTGACACGCGACGCGCGGGTGATTGCCTTCGATGAACCCACCAGCAGCCTCTCCTCACGGGAAATTGAACAACTGTTTCGCGTCATTCGTCAGCTGCGGGATGAGGGCAAGGTGATCCTCTATGTCTCGCACCGGATGGACGAAATCTTCGAGCTGTGCGACGCCATCACCGTCTTCAAGGATGGTCAGTTTGTCCGCACCTTCGAGTCGATGGCCGAGGTGGATCGCGACCTGTTGGTGAAGACCATGGTGGGTCGCGAGCTGACCGATATCTATGGTTATGAGCCGCGCCCTCACCGCGCCATGGGGCTGGAAGTCAAAAACCTGCAGGGACCCGGGCTCAAGGTGCCGGTCTCGTTCCACGTCAAACGCGGCGAGATCCTCGGGATCTTCGGCCTGGTCGGCGCCGGGCGCAGCGAGATGATGAAGCTCATCTTCGGCGCCGAAAAGATGGTGGCCGGCGAGATAGCGGTGTTTGGCAAACCGGTGCCCATCCGCAATCCCATCGATGCCATCCGCAGCGGCATCATGCTCTGTACCGAAGACCGCAAGGCGTTGGGCATCATCCCGATCCATTCGGTGCAGGAGAACATCAACATCAGCGCCCGTCGCCACAAGGCCCGCGCCGGCTTCTTCATCAACCAGCAGTGGGAAGACGAGAACGCCAAGCTGCGGATCCGCGACATGCGGGTGAAAACCCCCTCGCCACAACAGGCCATCATGCATCTGTCCGGCGGCAACCAGCAGAAGGCCATCCTGGGCCGTTGGTTGTCCGAAGAGATGAAGGTGATCCTGCTCGATGAGCCCACCCGCGGCATCGATGTCGGCGCCAAAAATGAAATCTACAACGTGATTTACGACCTGGCCAAATCCGGGATCGCCGTGGTGGTGGTCTCCAGCGAGTTGCCCGAGGTGTTGGGCGTCTCGGATCGCATCCTGGTGATGCGGGAAGGACGAGTCTCCGGCGAGCTGCTGCACGGCGACGCCGACGAAGTCAAAGCCCTGCATCTGGCGATGCCGGCCCGTTAATAACCGGTTTCGGACTTGAATCCATAAAGGAGTTTTACCATGGCAACATCTATGGCAGCGGCACCAAGCGCCGTGAAGAAAGAGGCCAATCAGCCCGCGCTGCAATTGGCCCGCATCTGGGATCAGTACGGGATGCTGGTGATTTTCGCCATCCTGTTCCTGTTCGCCAGCCTGCTGATCCCCAACTTCGCCAGCCTCATCAACATGAAGGGGCTGGGTCTGGCGGTCTCCATGTCCGGCATGGTCGCCTGCGGCATGCTGTTCTGTCTGGCCGCCGGTGAGTTTGATATGTCGGTGGGCTCCATCGTCGCCTGCTCCGGGGTGACCTGCGCCGTGGCCATCAATGCCACCGAAAGCATCACCATGGGCGTGCTGGCGGGTCTGGGGGTCGGCATGCTGTTTGGTCTCATCAACGGCATTGTGGTCGCTAAGTTCAAGATCAATGCGCTGATCACCACGCTCGCCACCATGCAGATGGCGCGCGGCATGGGCTACATCATCTCCGATGGCAAGGCAGTCGGTATTGTCGAGGAGAGCTTCTTCGACATCGGCAACTCCGCCATGCTGGGTGTTCCAACCCCGGTCTGGATCACCGCCGTCTGCTTCGTGCTGTTTGGCCTGCTGCTGAACAAGACCACCTTCGGTCGCAACACACTATCGATGGGCGGTAACGAGGAAGCCTCACGTCTGGCCGGGGTCAACGTGGTGCGCACCAAGATCATCATCTTCACCATGACCGGTCTGATTTCAGCGTTGGCCGGCATCATTCTCGCCTCGCGCATGACCTCCGGTCAGCCCATGACCTCCATCGGCTTCGAGCTCATCGTCATCTCCTCCTGCGTGCTGGGCGGGGTCTCCATGAAGGGGGGTATCGGCAAGATCTCCTATGTCATCGCCGGGGTCTTGATCCTGGGGCTGATGGAGAACGCCATGAACCTGCTGAACATCTCGCCGTTCGCCCAGTATGTGGTGCGGGGTCTGATCCTGCTGGCGGCTGTACTGTTCGACCGCTACAAGCAGGTGCGCAAAGCCCGGGTCTAGGGGTTCCTCCACCGGACATAATCCAGCCAGCGGCAACGCTGGCTCTATTGATCTTTCGTTCGAGGTGGCATGCATGAAGATATCAGCCAAGTTAGTCCTGCTCATCGGCCTCGCTGTTTTGGGCTGTCTGGTGGTGGGGGGCGTCGCCCTCGGGCAGTTGTCGGTGCTCAACGCCGAGATCCGCTCGCTCAGCGATCGCACCATTCCCGGCATCGAGCAGTTGAAGACCATCAACACCCGCTTTCTCGGCCTGCAACTGATGGTGAACCGCCATGCCCTCTCCTTCGATGGCGATGAGAAAAAAGTCCTCGACGGGCAGATCGCCCAGGCCGAGCAGCAGCTGACCCAGAGTCTGAAACGCTACCAGACCCTGCAGGCCAAGGCAGCCGATCCTCGTTTTGATGAGACCGAAAAGTTGGTGGTCAGCTACCTGAGCGCCGCCGATGAGATACTGTCGCTGTCGCGCAAGTACCAGAACAACAAGGCCCAGGAGCAGATGGTCGCGCTGACCGCCCAGGGCAACCGCATCAATACGCTGCTGGATCAGGCCACGGCCGAGAACCACCAGCAGGTGCAGCAGAGCAATCAGCGCGCCACCGCCGCCTATCAGCGCGCCTGGGGTCAGTTGATCCTCTGCATCGCCGCGGTCGCGGTCGGCCTGGTGATCCTGGGCGGCTGGCTGTTCTGGCAGATCCGCCGGGGGGTCCGCAGCGCCGTCGCCACCATCAGTCGCATCGAGCAATCTCGCGACTTCACCCTGCGCGCCGAGATCTCGAGCAAGGATGAGATCGCCCATCTGCTGCAGGCCTTCAACGCCCTGATCGACCGTTTGCAAGAGAGCTTCGGCCAGTTCCAGCAGGGGATCACTCAGGTCACCACCATCTCGGATCAGTTGCTCGGCGCCGCCAGCCAGGTGGCCGACTCGGCGGGCATCCAGCAGGGATCCTCCAGTCAGATGGCCGCCGCCGTCGAGGAGATGACCGTCAGCATCAATCACGTCGCCGACCAGGCCCAGGGGGCCAGCGAGCGCTCCCACGCCGCCGGGCAACAGGCCGTCGAAGGGCAGGCCGTCATCGCCCATGCGGTCACCGATATTCACGCCATCGCCGAGGCGGTCAACAAGGCCGCCGAAGAGCTGCACAATCTTGAGGGACAAAATCAGACCATAGTCTCGGTCATCAATGTGATCAGCGGCGTAGCGGCACAGACCAACCTGCTGGCGCTCAACGCCGCCATCGAAGCGGCCCGCGCCGGCGAGCTGGGGCGCGGCTTTGCGGTGGTCGCCGACGAGGTGCGCAATCTGGCCGCCCGCACCGCCGGGGCGACCGAGGAGATAGGCGCCATGATCAATCAGGTGCAGAGCCTCTCCGCCAGTGCGGTTCACCTCATGCAGGAGGCGGTGCACCAGGTGGCCGCCGGCGTCACCAGCGCCGGGGATGCCCGTCAGAAGATGAATGATATCTGCAACGTGGCGGGGGATAGTGAAGCCATGGTGCAGGATATCTCCCACGCCATTCGTGAGCAGGGGCAGGCTACCGATGTCATCGCCCAGCAGGTGGAGAACGTGGCGCAGCAGGCCCATGAAAACAGCCGTTCGGCGGATTCCTGTCAGAAGCTGGCCCATGAGCTAACGGCCATCGCCCACGGCATGGATGATGTGTTGCGCTCCTATCGGCTCTGAGCCACGCGGACAGAGGCGGACGAAAGGGCGAGCGGGAAACCGCTCGCCCCTCAACGCGGAGAACCGCTGGAGGATGGGGGCTTTTACCAGAACAAATGTGATGAAACTCGATTAGTTGACGGAATTATCTCCGCCAGATACCGCAGATGAAGGGTGGCTGAATACAATGCAGCAAGCTGATTTTTTCACGAAGAAGTTTTTCTCGACCGTCTCCGCCATGAAAAAAGACCAACCCAAACAGCTCAACCCCTTGCTGCCGGACTATCTATTCGATGCGTTTCTGGTCTCCGGAATCACGCCCATCGATCAGGGTGGCGTGCTGGATTTTGTCATCGATCGGCAAAATGGCATGAAGGGGTTCATCGTCAATCTGACGGTGAAGGGCAAGGGGACGATTTTTTCCGGCGAGCAGGCCTTCGACGTGGAGCCCGGCGATCTGCTGCTCTTCCCGCCGGAAGCGGTCCACTACTACCGTCGGGCCGAGGAGAGCGAATGCTGGTATCACCGCTGGGTCTACTTCCGTCCCCGCGCCTACTGGGCCGATTGGTTGAAATGGCCTAACGAGGTGCAGCGGGTCGGCCGCATAACCCTGGCCGAGCCCGAGCTCATCCAGGAGTTCGACCTGCTGTTTCTGGATATCGAGGAGACCCACAAGGCCTTTCGCCCCATGTCGGAATCCCTGGCCATGAACCTGCTCGAGCGGCTGCTGATCCGCTGCTACGAGATCTCCTCCCAGGCCGATATGGTGCCGATGGATTATCGGGTGCTGGAGGCCTGCCAGATCCTCAACACCTCGCTGGCCGCCGAGATCACCATCGAATCCCTGGCCGAACAGGTCTTCTTGTCCCCCTCGCGCCTCGCCCATCTGTTTCGTGAACAGGTCGGCGTCAGCATAGTCCGCTGGCGCGAGGATCAGCGCATCATGCGCGCCAAGCTGCTGTTGCAGACCACCCCCATGCCGGTGGCGGTCATCGGTCAGCAGGTCGGCTATGACGATCAGCTCTACTTCTCGCGGGTGTTCAAAAAGCGGGTGGGCATGAGCCCCAGTGACTATCGCAAGAGTGCCAGTCCCTTGTAATGACGCTGTCCAACCACGAGTTGCATGGATAAACGATCCGAATAAGTGTGGCGTCTGAACAACCGCAGACACGCCATGAACCCTTCCATGGGGGCTCGACGGCGGCATCCCTGCCGCCAACGGTCTGCTTTTTATCCAGACGCCACCCGATTCCATTCACCACAACGAACGGGGGCATAGCGATGATGAACGGGCGTTCACTGTGCCCACGCTCAAACTCGGCGAGCTACGCGTGGCTTAGCGGATCCCCCGCTGCTGCTTGATCAACTCCCAGGCTTGTTGAATTTCCTGGGTTTTCTCCTTGGCCATATTCATCATCTCCGGCGGCAATCCTTGGGAAGCCAACTTGTCCGGGTGATGCTTACTCATCTGCTTGCGATAGGCTTTTTTCACCTCGTTATCACTGGCACTATCCTGAACCCCGAGCAGGGTATAGGCATCCTTGAGGCGATCCCGAGCCGGGGGCGGCGTCCATCCTGCGCCCTGTTGTCCGGCACCGGCACGCTGCTGATGACGACCAAAGCTGGTTTCCGCTTCTGCCATGGCGAGAAACTGCTCCAGCTCCCAACGGGAAAAGCCGAGCAGCTCGGCCACTTCCAGCAATCGCAGCCGCTGTTCGCCTTGCAAAGGACCATCGGCAAAGGCGGCCTGCAACTGGATCTCCAGAAACACCCGCAATAAATCCATCTGCCCGCGACAGGCACGGCGGAAACTGACTAGCTCTTGATCCAGCGGATAGCCGGGATCCTTGCCCTGACGAAACGACTCCTGAGCCTCGCGCCGGATCTCGCCCTGCAGTTGCATGCGATCCATAAACAGACTGGCGATGCGGATCTGTTGTTCACTGACCCGACCCGCCGCTTTGGCAATATGGCCCATCACTGCAAAGGTGGTATGAAAGAACAGCGCCTGTTCGGCTCGCGTCGGCACCCGGCGAAAACTGAACCCCTGCTGGCGTCGTTTACCGATGTCATAGGCATGACCAATCCACAGCCCGAACAGGGCGCCAATCCAGTTTCCCAGCCAAAGGCCGAGTAAGAAGCCAATCAACTTGCCTTTATAATTCATCCGCCACTCCTTGCTCGGAGGCAGAACCGCCACTCAGCTGTCGAGTGCGCAGCCGCTGATCCAGCAGCAACAAGCGCTCTGGCGTACCGATATCGCGCCATTCGGCCCGCAGATGAGAGCCGGACACCTGCTCCGCCGCAATCCAGCGCCGGAACCAGGGCAACAGGGGCTGCTTGCCTGCCGGTACCTCGGCAAAGGCTTGGGGCTGATAGAGAGCCACACCGCTGAAAGTCAGCGCCGGTTGCGCCAACACGCGCCCCTGCCGCAGGCTAAAATCGCCCTGCGGATGCTGTGGCGGGTTATCCACCAGCCACAAATGGGCCAGATCGTTACCCAACGCCTGCCGGACGAAACCGTCGTAATCGCAATCGAGCCAGATATCGCTGTTGATCACCAAGAACGGGGCATCCCCCAACAACGGCAGAGCCTGACGAATGCCCCCCGCCGTCTCCAGTCCACCCTCGACCTCGGCGGACCAGAAGATCTGCACGCCGAACCGGGAACCATCCCCCAGCGCCGCTTCCAGCTTGTCACCCAACCAGGCGTGGTTGATCACCAGCTCGCAGATACCCGCCGCCCGTAGTTTCTCAATATGGTGCACGATGAGCGGCTTGCCACCGACACACAGCAGCGGTTTAGGCAACTCATCAGTCAACGGGCGCATGCGCTCTCCCCGACCGGCAGCCAGGATCATTGCGCGCATGACGACACCTCGCTCTGGGGCTGGTAAGGAAAATGTGGCAGAACCCGCTGCTCGAGCCAGGCGGCAAACGACTGCAACTCAGGCTCCGCACACGCGGTTTCCCAGACATAGAACAGGGTGCGCGGAATATCTTTCAGATAGCCGGACTTACCGTCTCTATGGTGCAAGCGACAGAAGATGCCCGCGGCCTTGAGATGACGCTGCATTCCGGTCAATGCCAATGCCGAACGGAAAACGGCTTCATCCATGTCCCCCAGCAAATCGGCGGCCTGATAGTGTTGATAGCCGAGCGCCACCAGATCGTTAACCAAGGACAATGGCCAGCGCACATAACAATCCTTGAGCAGGGAGACTAAATCGTAGGTCAGAGGCCCGCATACCATATCCTGGAAGTCGATCACCGCCAGGGACTCGTCCGCCAGCACCATCAGGTTACGGCTATGAAAATCCCGATGCATCACCACCTGCGGCTGCGCCAGATTATTGCGGGTCAGCAGGGCGAAGGTTTCGTGCAGCAAATTCTGCTCCGCCTCATCCAGGATTAGGCCCAGGTGTTTTCCCAGTAACCACTCCGGGAATATGCTGTTTTCACGGGCCATAAATTCGGCATCGAAAGGCTCCAGAGCCAGCTCAATGCGCGCGATGGAGGGCAATAAGGCGATAGCTTTGCCATACCACTGCCGCACCGAAGACTGATCCAGTCGCGCCAGCAACATCTCGTCCCCTAAATCCGAGACGCAGAGAAACCCCTGGTCCAAATCAACAGCATGAACAATAGGTGCCGGGATGCCCGCCCGCTGCAGCGCTTGGGCATTGCGCACAAACTCGCGGTTTTTCTCGGTTTGCGGTGGGGCATCAACCCAGATCTGGCCATGAGCACGGTAATAACGGCGGAAACTGGCATCCCCGGAAATGAGCTGTAACTGCAGTCGAGGATCCTGTGCACAGCCCTGAGCCCAGAGGGTCAGAGCCTTTAATCGGTCTTGATTCATATCGATATAAAAACAGGGCCATTGCTTAGCCCTGATACCTGGTCGTTGAAGCTGCCATGAGTTATGGGGAGAAAGAAGCCAATCGCCCCATCGTAGGGCGTTAGCCCTGATTGAAATAATGCTTTATCATTGTCGGCTAACATAAAATAATGGCCCGCAAAGCACAACCCGCGGTCGGCGCCTCTTCTTCGTTCGCCCGGTTCGCCAACCGTCAGGAATCATAGAGCTGATAATGACTCATCGCACCCTAGGATTAACCA
Source organism: Pseudaeromonas pectinilytica (assembly GCF_054780855.1). NCBI lineage: Bacteria > Pseudomonadati > Pseudomonadota > Gammaproteobacteria > Aeromonadales > Aeromonadaceae > Pseudaeromonas > Pseudaeromonas pectinilytica. Next base: position 26,949 of record NZ_BAAGVN010000347.1, on the reverse strand, counting down.
GTACCCTGCTCGCGACTAGCCTGCTGGCGACACCTTCTGCGCAAGCCGCCGAAGGCGTCGGCACTTTTGATCAGCGTTGTTACAGTGATGTTCCCCTGGCACAGGATGCGCCCGCCAATATCAATCAATTGCCGGTCGAAGTGAACGCCGACAGCGCCGAAGCCACCCAGGATGGCAAGGCCATCTACCGGGGCGACGTGCAGATTTTTCAGGGTATCCGCACCCTGAGCTCCAAATATACCGAATTAAATCAGGTCACCCGTGATGTGACCGCTGAGGGTAACGTCTTCTATCAGGATGGTCAGGTTACCCTGCGCAGCAATGATGCTCTGCATTCCAATCTGGATACCCGAGAAACCCGGTTGGATAAGGCAGAATATCAGCTGCATAGCTCACCAGCGCGCGGCAAGGCCGAACACATCAACCTGAACGAACAAAAACGCCAGCTGGAACTGGAAACCGCGCAATTCACCACTTGCCCGCCAGGCCAGGAGATGTGGTGGCTCAAGGCCAGCTCGGTCAAAGTCGATCAGAACGAAGTCTTCGGCGAAGCCTGGAATGCCTCGCTGTGGCTGTACGATGTGCCGGTCTTTTATGTTCCTTACATGACCTTCCCGGTCAAAGATGAGCGCAAGTCCGGATTGCTCTATCCAACCTTCGGCTTCAGCTCCTCGGATGGTATGGAGCTGCGGACACCCTATTACTGGAATATAGCCCCGAACTACGACATGACGCTGACGCCGCGCTATATCGAGAACCGCGGCACCATGTTGCAGAACGAATTCCGCTACATGCCGACGGAAGAACAAAAGGGCAAACTCTACACCGAATATATGGGCGAAGATCGTCGTGCCAAGGCGTCGGATGCCAATATCGATTCCCGCTGGTTGGTCAACTTGAACCACCAATCCAGACTGAACGATGACAGCCTGCGCATCAAGGCCGACGCCACCCGGGTCAGGGAAAAAGACTACAACTATTTCAATGACCTATCTCCGCCCGTGTCGAGCGGTGTCGATAACCAGTTGATGCAGTCCCTCACCGGCGGTGTCTATCAGGAGCAGTGGAACTTCAGCGGCGAAGTTCGTGACTATCAGATCCTGTTGCCCGATGCCTTAGAGCCGCACCAGATGTTGCCGCGTATTAACTACAATGCCTACCATACCGGCAACTGGTACGAGACCTCATTGTCCAGCGAACTCACACGGTTTACACACGCCTCCGAGAGCCGCAAAGCCTATACCGGTGACCGTTTGCATCTGGAGCCGGAATTGACCATCCCCTTGGCCAAGGCGCTCGGATACAGTCTCGAGAGCCAGTTCAAGCTGATGTATACCCACTATCAGCAAGAAGTTCCCTCAGACCTGGACAGCTACTACCAGCAGCAAGGGTTCGGCAACCTCTCCTCCACCGTCAATCGCACCCTGCCCTCGGCGCGCGTCAAGGGCGGGCTGGTGTTTGACCGGATCGGCGACTGGAATCAACAGCTGTATACCCAGACTCTGGAGCCGGAATTCCAGTACCACTATGTGCCGTATCAGAATCAGGACAATATCGGTCTGTTCGATACCACCAACATGCTGCCGGATTACTACAGCCTGTTCAGTGACCGACGTTATGCCGGGCTGGATCGGATCAGTGACGCCAATAACGTCAGCATGGGCTTGACCAGCCGGGTATTTGATGACCAGAGCGTCGAGCGAGTGCGCGTCACCGTGGGCCAGGCGTATTCACTGACCAAACCCCGAGTGACCCTGTTACCGAATCAGGCGGACAGCTCCAATTCCCGATCCTTGCTGACGTTCGAAGGGGATGTTCATCCCAGTGATCCCTGGTTCCTCAAGGCGCGCATGCTTTACAATACCGAAGAAAGCCAGATGTCACTGGGGAGTAGCGCGGTTGAATACCGACAAGATCAATTCATGGCGCAGCTCAATTACCGCTATGTGCGCGAAGGCAATGTCGTCGTCACGGCCCCCTATGAGCAGACCGATATGAGTCAGCTCGGTGGCCTGACCGCCATTCCGATTAACCAGAAGTGGCAAGCCATTGCCGCCTATTACTACGATTTGCAGCAAAGCCTGAATATCGATCGTCTCATCGGGCTACGCTACGACTCCTGCTGCTGGAGCCTGGATCTGGTTCTGGAACAGGAAAATAAACCCGATAACGTCACCCTGACCGCAAGCCCGGAGACTCGCGTTGGTTTGCAATTCCAGATGAAGGGGCTGGGCAGTGTCGGTTCAGGCACCAACTACACCCTGGATACTCAACTGTTGCCCTATACGCGTCCATTTAACCTGAATGACTGATCGTCGGTCATAGACCCGGAATGAGATTGATGAAGAAAAGTATGCATAAATTGTTAACCTGCGCCCTGCTGGCCAGTATCGGACTGACCAGCCAGGCGGCCACGCTGGATCGCGTCGTGGCCGTCGTCAATCAGGATGTGGTACTGGCCAGCCAGCTCGATAGTCTGGTCGCCAAGGTACAGCACGACGCAGCCGCCAGCAGCCAACCATTGCCTGAATATACCCAACTGCGCAAGCAGGCACTGGATCGTCTGATCAGCGAGAGCCTGGTGGTACAGCTGGCAGATCGCCAGGGACTGCGCGTCAGCGACAGTCAACTCGACCAAGCCATTTCCTCTATCGCCTCGGATCAAAAAATCACAGTGGAACAGCTCAAGCAACAAGCCGCTACCGATGGACTCACCGAAGCCCAGTTCCGAGATCAGGTCCGTCGTGAATTGCTGATGAGTGAAGTCCGACGCAATCAGATGCGTCAACGGATCAACATCTCTGATCAGGAAGTTGCTCAGGTGGTCAAACTGATCCAGACCCAAGGCAGCAAGGAGCAGCAATACCACGTCGGCCATATCATGCTGGCGCTCTCCTCCGCCGCCGATGCCGATGAACAGGCTCGGGTGGCAGCAAAAGCCGAACAAATCCTGACTGAACTCAAAGCCGGCGCTGATTTCAAGAAAATCGCCATGGCGGAAAGTTCGGGCCCCAAAGCCCTCGAAGGGGGCGACTGGGGGTGGATGACACTCGAAGAAATGCCGACCCTGCTGGCTGAGGCCGCGCGCGGCGCTCACGATGGTGATGTGGTGGGCCCCCTGCGCTCCGGTGCCGGTCTGCATATCGTCAAAATTTTTGCCAGCCGCGGTGCCGCGCAAGGGCAGCAGATTGAGGTCAAGGCACGCCACATTCTGATCCAGCCTTCGATTATTTTGAGTGAAGAAAAAGCCAAACAAATGCTCGAAGGCTTCTTGCGTGATATCAAGGCCGGTAAAGCCAACTTTGCACAGTTGGCCGAAAAGTATTCCGAAGATCCAGGCTCTGCAGTACAGGGTGGTGAATTGGGTTGGGCCAATCCGCAAATTTACGATCCAGCGTTTCGCGACCAAGTATCCACTCTGACTCCGGGCCAATATAGCCAACCGTTCCGCTCCAATCATGGCTGGCATCTGGTGCAAGTTGAAGACCGCCGCAATGAGGCCGCTACCGATGAGGCACTGAAAAACCGGGCCTATCAGATGATCTACAACCGCCGTTTTACCGAAGAAGCCCAGAGCTGGCTCGATGAGCTGCGGGATGAAGCCTACATCAACATAGTTGCCGAGCGTGCGGCGCCATGAGTCCTGTAGCCCGCATTGTCATGACCCCGGGCGAACCTGGGGGCATAGGCCCGGATTTGATCCTCGGTCTGGCGACTCAGGACTGGCCCGTAGAATTGGTGGTTGTGGCCGATCCAGCCCTGCTGAGCGCCCGAGCCAAGCTATTGGGTCTGACCGTTGAGCTACTGCCTTATCAGGCCGAGTGTCCGGCTAGCCCCCAGCGTAAGGGGACTCTGACGGTGGCCGCTATCCCGCTAGCAGTTCCTGCCGAACCCGGCCAACTCCAGGCCGCCAATGGCCCCTATGTGCTGGCGACGCTGGCGCGTGCCGCCGCTGGCGCCTTGAGTGGCGAGTTTGCGGCGCTGGTGACAGGTCCGGTGCATAAGGGGATCATCAACGAATCCGGGGTCAGCTTCAGCGGCCATACCGAGTTCTTTGCCGAACAGGCAGGCTGTGATCAGGTAGTGATGATGCTGGCGACCGAGGGCTTGCGTGTGGCCCTGGCCACCACCCACCTGCCGTTGAAAGCGGTGACTGATGCCATTACCCCCAGCAGCCTGACGCGAACCCTCCAGATCCTGCACCAAGATCTGCGCCAGCAGTTTGGTATCGCCAGACCCAGGATCTATGTCTGTGGCCTCAATCCCCATGCCGGTGAAGGCGGCCATATGGGACGGGAAGAGATTGATGTGATTGAGCCCGTCCTGACCAGCCTACGCAGCCAAGGCATGGATCTGGTAGGCCCTCTGCCTGCCGACACCCTGTTTCAGGAAAAATACCTGCGCGATGCCGATGCGGTGCTCGCCATGTATCACGACCAAGGATTGCCGGTCCTCAAATACAAAGGCTTTGGACGAGCCGTCAACATTACCCTGGGCCTCCCCTTCATCCGCACCTCGGTCGATCATGGCACGGCGCTGGATCTGGCAGGGACAGGCAAGGCCGACATGGGTAGTCTACTGACCGCCCTCCACCAGGCCATCGATATGGTAACCAAGCAAGCATGAGTAACGACAAGGTACATCTGGGCCATACCGCCCGTAAGCGCTTCGGCCAGAATTTTTTGCACGACCACTATGTGATCGATGCCATTGTAGCCGCCATTCATCCGCAAGAAGGCCAGGTGATGGTGGAAATCGGCCCGGGTCTCGGCGCCCTGACCGAACCGGTTGCCTCACAAATCAGCCACATGCATGTCGTCGAGCTGGATCGCGACTTGGCCGAACGCCTACGTCATCATCCGGTCCTCAAGGACAAGCTGACCATCCACGAAGCGGATGCCATGAAGTTCGACTTCAACCAGCTGAAGCAAGACGGCCAGCCACTGCGGGTGTTCGGCAATCTGCCCTACAACATCTCCACGCCCCTGATGTTCCATCTGTTCGAGCAATCCGGCCTCATCAGCGACATGCATTTCATGCTGCAAAAAGAAGTGGTCGATCGTCTGGCAGCGGGCCCGGGCAGTAAAGCCTATGGTCGCTTGAGTGTGATGGCGCAATATTATTGCCAGATCATTCCGGTGCTACAGGTCGGCCCAGGCTCCTTCAAGCCAGCGCCGAAGGTGGATTCAGCCGTGGTTCGGCTGGTTCCACATGCCAAACCGGCACTAGTGGCAACCCAGGTCAGTGATCTGCAGCGGGTGTGTCTGGAAGCTTTTAATCAACGCCGGAAGACCATCCGAAATAGTATGCGCAACTTCATTACACCAGAGCAGTTGACGCTGCTGGGCATAGATCCTAATCTGCGCCCAGAGAACCTCACGCTGGAACAGTTTGTGATCATTGCAAACTGGCTGAGCGAGCACCCACAGGGGTAACCATGGTTGACCGTATCCTGATCCGATCTTACCCCCGCTATCTTGCGGAACAATCAGTGCCCGATCAGGCGAACTTCAGCTTTGGTTACACCATTGAAATTGAAAATCAGGGAAATCGGCAGGTGCAACTGCTGGAGCGACATTGGTTCATCACCGATGCCAATGGCCAGCGGACCGAAGTGCAGGGTGTAGGCGTCGTTGGCGAACAACCCTTCATCAATCCAGGTGAGTGTTATGCCTATCAAAGCGGTGTCCAACTCAAGACACCGCTGGGCTTCATGCAAGGTAGCTATACCTTTCAGGACGAGTCGGGGGAGCTGTTCGATATCGATATCCCCCTCTTCACCCTGGCCATTCCCCATCTGATCCACTAAACAGGCTCTATGGCACTTTATTTTGTTGGCGATGTGCAGGGCTGCTACGACGAATTGCGGCAACTGCTGGATTTGGCTGGTTTCAGCCAGGACGAGGATGAACTCTGGTTAACCGGAGATCTGGTCGCGCGCGGCCCCAAGTCACTGGAAGTACTGCGTTATGTCACCTCACTCGGTGAACGGGCTACCACGGTTCTCGGCAATCATGATCTGCATCTACTGGCGACCGCTGCCGGTTATGCCAAGCCGAAGAAAAAAGATCAACTCGAGGCTCTGCTCAATGCGCCCGATGCGACAAAGTTACTCCGTTGGTTGCGCCAGCAACCGCTGCTGGCAGAACACCCGACCCACCCCGTGATGATGTGCCACGCCGGTCTTTCCCCGCAGTGGGATTTGCCGACTGCCCGGCGCTGTGCCCGCGAGGTAGAAGACTTGCTGCGCAGCGATCAGGGGAATTGGCTGCTGTGCCACATGTATGGCAACGACCCAGTCCATTGGGACGAACGCTTGGCCGGTCTTCCCCGCTGGCGCTATATCATCAATACCTTCACCCGGATGCGCTTCTGCGGCATGGATAGTAGTCTCGACTTTCATAGCAAGGTGTCACCGAAGCAGCAGAGCCCGAACCTCAAACCCTGGTTTGAATTGCGCCCCCAGCGTGAGGATGAACCGGAGTTGGTCTTTGGCCATTGGGCCGCGCTGATGGGGCAATGCCCGGTACCCCGCATTCATGCCCTCGATACGGGTTGTGTGTGGGGTAATCAGCTCACGCTCTGGCGTTGGGACGATGATGCCATCTTCAGCCTGGGTTGCCCCATGTATGCCAAAGGTGACTAATCCGCTCAACAGAGTAGCCAAAAATAAAACCGCCCAACGGCGGTTTTGTTCTAGTCTGTGGTAGTCGCTGTGAATTAGCGCTGACGTTCGAGCGTCACAAATGTATAGGAATAAGGATTCTGTTCATCTGGTTGCCGTGACACCCGCTCTAACTCCGACCATGAATAAATGCTGTAATCAGGGAACACCGTATCCCCCTCGACAGTCAACTCGATCTGAGTCAGGTAGAGGCGGTCAGCCAGCGGTAACGCCTCGGCATACAGCTGTCCGCCACCGATAATCATCACCTCGTCACACCCTGCTAGCAGGGAGAGCGCGGCGGTCAAGGATGCCACCACTTCGACACCATCGGCACGCCACTGGGCATTGCGACTAACGACAACATTGCGCCGTCCTGGCAATGGCCGCCCGATCGACTCAAAGGTGCGACGTCCCATCACCACAGGTTTCCCCAGGGTGACAGCTTTGAAATGACGCAGATCGGCAGGTAGATGCCATGGCATAAGATTATCTTTGCCAATCAAGTTGTTATGAGCCAAAGCTGCAATCAAAGAAATCAACATAATCCTCACACAATCGGACGGTTGCGGTAAATAATCAACGGGGGAATAGCCAAGCCGAAGCTCAGGGCCATCAGAATAAACAGCGTCTTCAATCCATTTTCAATGGCGGCATTGATGAGATGCCCACTGACGCCTTCGCTGTTCATGCTCAGCACGGCAATGATGGTATTGAACGCGAATTTGCCGGGTATCATAGGGATAATACAGGCTACGGTAAAGACCGGGCGCGGCGCCAGCAAACGGCGGGATAGATAGACAAACACCAGGCTGACAAAACTGCTGGCCGCCAGCGTGGCCCACTCGATCGGCAACCCGTAATGCATCAGCACAGCACGCATGCTATGCGCCAGGGCCCCGACTACGGCGCAATACTTCAAGAAGCGCGGCGGCACCGAGAACAACATGGCGAAGCCAACCGCCGGTATGGCCGACCAGAACGCGTCCCACAATGCCAGACTAACCAGCTCTTTCATGGCTGCCACCCCCAGACTCCGGTGAGCTTCATCGCCAATACGATGCCGGTGGTAGCACTCAGGGTCAGCATGGTCGCCGTCAGCCAGCGCGCCAGTCCCATGTTGTAATAGCCCTTCACCACATCCAGCATGGCATTGATCAACGGAAAACCTGGCACCAATAACAAGACGCAGGCTGCCATCGCCAACTCGGGCTGCGCTCCCCAGTTATTCAGGGTAGCCAGGCTGGCGATCAGGGTCGCGACAAAGGCGGTGGCAGAAAAATTCAACAGCGGGCTGAAGTGGCGATGGGCAATTTCCTGACGCACAAACATACCGACAGATGAAGCCAGAACCGTGATCAAAAAGACCGGCCAATCACCGCCAAACAGCAGACTGAAGCTGCCACAGGAGAGGCCAATCATAGCGACCACGGCCCAACGGTTATAGCGATACGGCTTGATGGCCTCCAGACGGGCACGTACCTCGTCGGTATTTTCCAGCAATTTTTTCTCGGCCAGAATGCAGATGCGCTGGATCTCGCACAGCACCTGCATGTTGATACCAAACTCATGAATGCGTCGCGTGGTGGTAATACAGGAGCCATGGTTCAGGGTGGTCAGGATCACGGCACTAGGCGTGATCGCCATCTCTACGCTCTCGACACCCAGAGTCAGACCGAGGCGACAGGTCGTTTGCTCGATGATGCGACTCTCAGCCCCACAAGAGGCCAGCATCTGTGCGGTTTTGACTAATACCCGGGTGAGCGCGGTCTGCTCATCACGAGTTAACTGTTTCTGCTCTTGCATCGCGTTCATCCCTGAAAGTGTGCTGAGGACGGATCTCTGCTGGCGATTATAACGACATTCGCCCTACGGTTCGTTAATCGATATCAAGGATCATTCCGGCTCACGGCCAGGCCGCGGATCAATTTCTCCAACAGGGTGATCTGCAGGCTGGTCTGGTAAATCAACCAGCCATAACCATAGGCATTCAGGGAATGGCTCTGTTGCTGTTCCAGACTGCTCAGCATCATCTGCTTGAGCTTCAGGCCATCCTCGGAAGCCGCTTCCGGAAGCTCGAGCTGTTCACCGGCACAGAAACGGCTAAATGCCGTTAAGCGCTCACCCAGAGTCCTGGCCTGGACGCTGATGGCATATTGCTGCTGAATCGCCTGAGCGCTAGCACTGTTCTCCCAGCGGCTCTGCGCCAAGAGCTCCAGCAGTAGCAGGCAACGTTCCTGAACCTCCACCAGAGCCTCCAGCTCTTTGCCATAAGGCCTGAGACTCCGACTTTCCATGCGGACCGAATTCAGCAAACCACGCTGTCGTTGTACTGTTTTCTGTAGCTGCTTGATACGTCCGCGGGTTTGCAGGGGTTTATGTACGTTCGGCGACAGGTGACTCTGCCAGAGATGGGACATGCCTCGCAGGGACTGTGCCAGCAGCCAGCGCCATTCATTGCGCGCCCGCAGTGGCAAGACACACTGGGAGACCAGAATAGCGATCGCGCAGCCCAATAAAATGGTCGCCGTACGCCATATGGCCTCCTGCATGCCCTGATCGCCACCATCCAGCACTATCATCAGGGTAAAACCGGCCACCAGATAGGCGTAACTCATCTTGCCACTGGCACGCCAAGTGATAAAGGCGATGGCCAGCAGTGCCAGAAGACCACTGAGCCAAGGATCCTGGGTCAGATAGAGGATCAGGATCCCGTACGCAGCCCCAAACAGGGTACCGATAATGCGCTGGATCGACTTTTCCAAGGCTCCCCCGACCTGAGGCAAGGTCAGCATGATGATGACGATCGTCACCGAGGTCCAGGCCAGATAAGGTACTGGATAGAGCAGATTCAGCAGGTGAGCGATCAATAGCGCGAGTGAAATTTTGATCACATGAATGACGCGGATATGCCGGTAAATCAGGGTTTCAAAGCGGGAAGCAGGGGAAAAAACAGACATGCAGGCACCTGAAAAGACAATCCCTCCCCTGCAGAGCAGGAGGAGGGATTGGCGGTATCAACGGGTGTAAATGACTTCTACATCGTAGTCATCTTCATCCCAATCATCATCGTCGTCATCAGCATCCTCTTCGGCAACCTGAGCCAGTTGTTCCTTGTGGTAATCATCCCACTTGAACTCAACCCGTTCCGGTTGCTGCGCCGCCAATTCACTCGGCTTCGGCATGCTTTCCAGCAGTTTGAGGATGTCATAACAAATCGGGTCGGTACCCTGTTTGTCAAATGCGGAAATACGATAGACAGGACCTTCCCAGGCCATTTCCCGCACCACTCGTTCGATGATGGCGTCCGCTTCCTCTTCCAGCACCAGATCCAACTTGTTGAACACCAACCACCGGGGCTTGGCCGCCAACTCAGGACTGTATTTTTCCAACTCGTGGATAATGGTGGTGGCACTCACGGCCGGGTCGGACTCGTCCGGCGGCAGAATATCCACCAGATGCAGCAGAACCCGGCAGCGCTCGAGGTGCTTCAGGAAACGAATACCCAGCCCGGCACCTTCAGCGGCGCCTTCAATCAAACCCGGAATATCCGCAACCACGAATGATTTTTCAGAGCGCATCCGCACCACGCCCAGATTTGGCACCAGGGTGGTAAACGGATAATCGGCAACCTTGGGACGCGCCGCCGAGACAGCACGGATAAAAGTGGATTTACCGGCATTCGGCATACCGAGCAGACCCACATCCGCCAGCAACAGCAGTTCCATGCGCAAATTGCGATGCTCACCGGGCGTGCCCATAGTTTTTTGCCGCGGCGCACGATTGACCGAACTCTTGAATCGGGTATTGCCCAGACCATGGAAGCCGCCTTTGGCCACCATCAATTTCTGGCCGTGCTGGGTCAAATCCCCCAACACTTCGCCGGTATCTTCATCGACAGAGCGAGTACCGACAGGGACTTTCAAGACCAGATCCTGACCGCGCGCGCCGGTACAGTTGGCTCCACGGCCATTCTCGCCGCGCTGGGCGGCATGGAAGCGCTCGAATCGGAAATCGATCAGGGTGTTCAGGTTTTCATCAGCTAGCAGATAAACATCACCACCATCACCACCATCACCACCATCCGGACCACCGTTCGGGATATATTTTTCTCGGCGGAAGCTGACGCAGCCATTGCCGCCGTCACCCGCCTCGATACGGACCTGAACTTCATCAACAAATTTCATACTTTTACAACTCCCGCACCCAGCTCAAGCTTATGGTGCAATTATAGAGATCAGGAACGATTACCGCGATGCGTCCGATAGGCGATGATTCGGTCTGAACGACCAACCGCTGATGGTCAGCGGCAGTAAAACAAAAGGCCCTGCCATAGGGCAGGGCCTTTCGAGCCTTCAGCGCAAATTACTCAGCAACGATGCTGACAAACTTACGATTGTTCGGGCCTTTAACTTCGAATTTGACCTTGCCTTCCGCCTTTGCAAACAAGGTGTGGTCTTTACCACAACCTACGTTTTCACCAGCGTGGAACTTGGTGCCACGTTGACGGATGATAATGCTACCCGCCAATACAGTTTCACCACCGAAACGCTTCACGCCCAGGCGTTTGGCTTCGGAGTCACGACCGTTGCGGGAAGAACCGCCAGCCTTTTTATGTGCCATTTGATGGTCTCCTCAGTATTAGGCAGTGATGCCAGTGATCTTGACTTCGGTGAACCACTGACGGTGGCCCATCTCTTTACGGTGATGCTTACGACGACGGAACTTGACGATCTTGACCTTCTCGCCACGGCCATGAGCCACAACTTCAGCCAGAACCTTACCGCCGGCAACGTATGGTGCACCGACCTTCACTTCTTCGCCTTGGGCAACCATCAGAACTTTATCGAATTCTACGGTAACACCGGTTTCAGCTTCCAGCTTCTCCAGGCGGATAACCTGGCCTTCAGCTACACGGTGTTGCTTGCCGCCACTTAGGATAACAGCGTACATGTTTAAACTCCGAATTGGGCACCCACTCTGCCTTGCAGACGATGCACAAAAAACTAGATGACAATGGGCGCGCATTCTACGCAACTTGCCTGGGTGAGGCAAGGCCCATTTCAGGAAAAGATCATATTGTGATCACCGCTAGGTTGAAGCAGCGGATAACACCGGACACTGCATTAGCTTAACAATTCATGTAGAATCGGGAAACACGAATTCGGCATCTCCGAGCCCTCATCAGGACTTAGTATCGATAGTTATGGATCAACACGCAATTCGCGCGATTTCTGCCGATGATATGCAAGCGGTGAATGCGCTCATCCTACAGCGTCTTCAGTCTGATGTTGCACTCATCAATCAACTTGGCGTGTATATCGTCAATGGGGGCGGCAAGCGCATGCGTCCTCTGTTGGCTGTACTGGCAGCTCGTGCTCTCGGTTACGACGGCGATCAACACATCAAACTGGCCACCATCATCGAGTTCATTCATACCGCCACACTGCTGCACGATGATGTGGTTGATGAATCGGAGCTGCGGCGTGGTCGTGATACCGCCAATGCACTGTTTGGCAATGCCGCCAGCGTGTTGGTCGGCGATTTTCTGCATACCCGCTCTTTCCAGATGATGGCGGAGCTCGGCAATCTGCGGATCATGGAAATCCTGGCCGAAACCACCAACATCATTGCCGAAGGTGAGGTCATGCAGTTGATGAACTGCAACGATCCCTCAACCACTGAAGAAAGTTATTTTCAGGTCATTTATTGCAAGACAGCCAAACTGTTCGAGGCCGCCACTCGTCTCGGCGCCGTCTTGTGTGGCAGTACCCCCGAGCTCGAACGGGCGATGCAAGATTACGGTCGCTATCTGGGTACCGCCTTCCAGATCATTGATGATGTGATGGATTACACCTCGGCCAGTACCGAAATGGGTAAAAACGTTGGTGATGACTTGGCCGAAGGCAAACCGACCCTACCGCTCATCTATGCCATCCAGCAGGCGAATGATCAGCAACGAGCACTTCTGGTCGAGGCCATCGTCGAACGCAATGGGCTGGAGCGGCTTGATGAAATACTGAACATTCTCACCCAAACCGGTGCCATCGATTACAGCCAGCGTCGAGCCCAGGAAGAGGCGGCAAAAGCCAAGGCCGCACTGGATATCCTGCCGGCAGGTCATTACCGGCAAGCGCTGTATGAGCTGGCGGATATGGCCGTTGCCCGCATCAGTTAGCTCGTTTGAATTTAGTTAGCGCATTCGCCTTAACGCCCCCACAGTCTCAAGCCCGAATGGGGTATAGCATCAGGGTCCGAGCGGCCTTGTAACCGTCTCTCCTCCGACCAACGGGGTTATCCAGCGCGAGCTGGAAAGAGAACCATAAAAACAGGGAGCGCCAAAAATGCGCTCCCTGTTTTTATTCACGCCTCTTTATTTTCAACTAATCGAGTCGGTCCTCTGCCTGTGGCTCAAGGAGCCGTAGGGGTAGCCGAGCTCGCAGCTCCCAGCAAGGCCTCTTCTGCCGCATCCAAAGCTGCAGCCTCTGTCGTAGCCGCACTGCTGACAGCGCCTGATACCGGACTGGCGAGTACAGCCGGTTGGCATTCCACAGCACTACTGTTGGCAGCAGCTTGCTGGGGCGCATACCAAGCCGCCAGACTCTGTTGCAGTTGCGTCGTGGCCGCCTGTGGCGTCAGAGTCCCGAGTACAACCTGTTGCGATACGTCATTCAACTGCTGGCCCAACGATGGCTCCCCCCGTGACAGAATTTGTGCTGCCACACGGATGGTGGAATCACAACTATCGCGCCAGCTCATCATGGTGCTGGCCACCGGATTTTTCAGCTCGAAAAAATGGTTGGAGAGCGAGAAGAATCCAGGCACCGCATTGGAGTACAACTCGGCGAATTCAGCACTGGCCATCCACTCCAGCAACTGGCGAGCCGCCTCTTTGTTCTTGCTCTTGGCATTGATCGCAATCCCGATATCGGTATGGTCGGTGAAATAGCAGGCATCCCCATCCTTAGCCACAGGAGGAGGAAAAGCGCCGAAATTGACCTTGCCATCAAACTGGCTGATCGCCCAGGAGCCCGCCACTATCATGGCCGCCTTCCCGGATTGAAACGCCTCGACAGCTTGCGCCTCGGTCACATCCCCCGGAGCATTGCCCAGATAAGGCGACCAGCGCGCGAGTTCGTCAAATACCGCCACATAGGCCGGATCCGTCAACCGGGCTTTCCCCTCAATCAACGCCAGCCGTCCATCTTCACCATGCCAATAGTTCGGCCCTATGTTCTGGAATCCCAACTCGGAGACCACCCAGTTATCATGCGCCGCCAACGCCAGGGGCTGATAACGGCCGTCGGCTTTGACCTTTTCCATCACTGCAAAAAATTGCTCCCGTGTCTTGGGAACATCGAGCCCTAAGGTTTTGAAAATATCCAGGTTGTAATAAAAGCCCTGGATCACCGAAGCAATCGGCAAGCAGAAGGTTTGTGCTCCGGTATCCGTTTGCCAGGCAGCCTTGGCAAAGCTGGGAAAGTTCTCCATCCCTTCCAGATCGGTCAGATCTTCCAGATACCCGTTCTTGAACAGTTGCAGGGACTCATCATAGGGCCGACAGCTAATCAGATCGCCAGCCTGCCCCTCCGTCAACCGCTGGCTGACGGTAGTTTGATATTCGCTGGCGCTGACCGCCGCCAGGGTGACATTGATATCCGGATGTTTGGCATGGAAGCGGGGCAGAATTTGCTCCTTCCACAACGCGGCATCATCGATACGCCAGGTTTCAATCACCAGTTCAGTGGCTGCTGCCGAACAGCTCAAGCCAAGAGCCAGTATTGTACTACATACTTTCAGCATATCCCTCTCCTAAACCTTGAAACGCGCGATGAGTTGTTGTTGTGTCGCCGCCAGCTCAGCCAGCACATCACTGCTGGATGCCGAATCCCGTGATGCGATTTCAGTTTCGTGGGCCACGTCGGCTATTCCCGAAATATGCTGGGCGACACCTTGGCTGACCGAGATCTGCTCTGCGGCCGCATGGGCGACCTGATCGGTCATCTCCTTGATGGCTTCCATCCGCTGCGTCACAATTTGTAACGCCTCTTCGGTATCCCGGGTTTGTTGCACACACAACCGCGTCTGCTCATGACTGCGCCCCATCACCGAGACCACATCGTTACTCGATGCCTGCAGATTGTGGATCATGGACTGGATCTCTTCCGTCGACTGCTGGGTGCGATTAGCCAAAGCCCGGACCTCATCGGCGACGACGGCAAAGCCACGGCCTGCATCACCAGCCCGCGCCGCCTCAATCGCGGCGTTCAAGGCCAGCAAATTGGTTTGCTCGGCAATGCCACGGATGACGTCCAGAATGCTGCCAATGTTGCCACTGAACCCATCCAGCTTCCGGGTGATGCCGACAGCGGCTTCGATCTCTTCCGCCAGATGTTCGATGCGCTGCCGGTTATTAATCACCAGATTCCGGCTCTGACGGGTTTCATCATTGGCCTGATCCACTTGATTGCGCGCATTTTCGGTAGAGCGCGCAACCTCGGTGGCACTCACCTCCAGCTCGGTAATGGCCGCGGCCACCTGATCGGTCTGACTCTTTTGATCCTGAACCCGCGCCATCGCGCGCTCACTGATCTGGGCCGTGCGTTCGGTTTCCGCCACCAGATGTTCGGAGCCGTTACGGATCTCGACCAACAGCGTATCGGTGTTGCTGGCCAGCTGATCAATGGAGCGAGACAAGGCACCGAACTCATCCTGGCTGCGATAATTGATACGCCGGGTCATATCCCCCTGCGCCATCAACGAGAGTTCCTGGTTGAACAATTGCAAAGGACGTTGAATGCTGCGCGCCGATGACCAGGCCACCAGCAAAGCCACGCCAGCCGAGGCGGCAGACACCAACAGGATCCAGAAGATGGCATTCTGCACAGCACTTGCCGCACGAGCCTTATCGGCTTGCACGCTTTGACTGGTCACGTCGATGAGTGCCTGTAACTCCTGATTGACCTGATTGGAGAGTCGATCCAGCTCAGCTTGCGCCGCCAGAACCTCCCGGGTCAGTTGCTGGTCTTGCACCAGCGTGCGGATCAAGCCCTGCTCGCCGAATGCCAACTTCTTAAGCAGCTCGACATTGCGACTAAAGCGCTGTTTCACATCATCAGGCACAACGATATTTTCCAGGCGCTTGCTGGCAATCTCGATATCTTTGGCCAGTACCTTTTCCAGCGAGAGCAGATCCGTATTTGCATCCGTGCGTTGGATCTGTTTGATATCCCGCGCTATGCCGCTCGTGATCAATTCAGCCTTGTTATGCAAAGAGCGTTTGCTGGAAGTAAATTGCAGCAACAAATCGGCCGCCGAGCGATAAGAGTCATCCAGCCGCAAAAACTGATTGCGCATCCCCATCAGGCGAGCCTCCAGCTCCACCTGTTGCTGATGCAACCCCATCATCTTTTCCGCCATCCCGAAGACCTGAGGCGCCAACTTTTGTACGGCCTCGAGTCGACTCAGCTCCGAGCCTTGCAGCGCAAAAGCCACCATCTCTTGAAGCTGCTGACTGTAGAGTTGTTTGCTCTGATCATACTGTTGTCGCAATGCCGGTAGCGCCGTCGCCTGCCGATTGCTCAGATGAGCCAGGGTATAGCGATTGGCCAGCAACAAGGCTTCGCGCAAGCGCGTCGTGGTCATCGCCAGCGGTGTTGCCTTCTCGGTCACCTGCTTGAGCTGATTATGAATACCCGTGGTCTGCAGGTAGCTGATGCCACCCAAGATCAACAACAACAACAACAACAACAGCGCAAATCCGGCCTTGATGCGTTGGACGATTGAAAGGGTCATCACGTCTTCCCTTGATATAAGTGAATGATTGAAATGGAACAAGCGCATCATTCAGATGCTGAAATTGTTTGCAAATGATTCAGAGTCTATCTGTGCACCAGAACATACTGTGGGCGCATAACGCCCACGCACTAATACTCTATCGAAACCCTTGGTCGCATGAGGCTCCGACTATCCCAAGTGTAGACAATCATGCGGCAGAGGAGGTGAGGAAACACAGCCTCGGGGAGCGGCCCGCCGCGTCCCGAGACTGAAGAGCAAGCATGAGCGGACTAAAAAATAGAACATACACCATGATATGCGACAGCATAGCCCAGGAACTGAAATGCTAAACAGCTAACAACAGCCCCAGCCCTCGGAGGCCTTTCCAGCATCAGCCACCTAGGCAAGCAGAAGGTCACCAAACCGAGTGAGTTCACATCGTAGGTGCACTCACGCTGCCTGTATCGGTTGCAACATATGGCGGTGCCGGATGATCTATCGCCCCGAACGCTCAAGCATGGCCCTCAAGCCGCTGTTACGTTCGGTCGGACGTAGAACAATGCGCACCAGCAGCGCCTCACTGCCAAATAACTCCAGGCGTTGTTTAGCCCGGGTTACACCGGTATACAGCAGCTCGCGAGTCAGCACTGGGTTATCCTGTTCGGGCAACACCAGCAGGGTCTGGGCAAACTCCGAGCCTTGGGACTTGTGCACCGTCATCGCCAATGCTGTTTCATGCTCCGGCAGACGACTGGGCAAGAAGCCCTGCACCCGACCATCGGGAAGTTCAAACCAGACGCGCAACCGTTCGCCATCGTGAGCGGCAATGCCAATGTCACCGTTATAGAGTCCAAGGCTGTGGTCGTTCCGCACTATCATCACCGGCCGTCCGACATACCACTCCGCATCCGGTTGTAGCAGCCCTTGCCGTGACAAAGCCTGAAGAATAGCCAGGTTGAGACCGCTGACACCCCACTCGCCTTCGCGAAGGGCACAGAGCACCCGCGTCTGCTGAAAGGCATCCAGCATGGATTTGGCCATCGGAGAATCCATCGGACCTCGCGCCAGAGCCAGATATTCGGCATATCCACTCACGGCCCGCTGTAATAGTGTCTGTCGGAGCTCGCTATCGGCATGCAACTGAATATCGGCAAATCCGCTGCCTAACACCCGCGTCAAGCCTTGCCGATCCCCCTGATTAATCGCCTCGGCCAGACGGCCGATCCCCGAGCCAGCATGAAAGCGCCAGCTCTTGCGCAACCAACAAAGCCGGTCACGCAGCGGTAATGCATGGGGAACCGTCGGTGACTCCAGCGCATAACCGGTCACCGCCTGCAGCCACTGCACCTGGGCTTGACTCGGCGCTTGCTGCAGCAATTGGCAAATATCTCCCAGCACGGCCCCCGCCTCTACTGATGCCAACTGATCCTTGTCACCCAGCAGGATCAGTCGGGCCGAGGGTGGCAACGCCGCCAATAGCCGCGCCATCATAGGAAGATCCACCATCGAGGCTTCATCTACCACCAATACATCCAACGCCAACGGATTATCGGCATGGTGCCGGAATTCATGGCTTCCCGGGATCACCCCCAGCAAGCGGTGTAGGGTACTGGCTTGCCGAGGTAAGGTGTCAAGCATGGACGCCTCTAGGCGAGGGGCTAACTCATCCAACGCCCGCCCCAAGGACTCGGTCAGGCGTGCCGCCGCCTTACCGGTCGGGGCCGCCAGACGGATCATCAACGGCGCCCCCTCGGCTTGGCTCAACGCCAACTGCTGCAATAGCACCAGCAAGCGGGCGACCGTGGTCGTTTTGCCGGTACCTGGACCGCCGGAGATCAGGGTAAAACGTCCACAGCTGGCGGTCGCGACCGCCAGCTTCTGGCCATTCAGGCAAGCGGTGGATGGTACGAGTTCAGTTAATCGGGCATACAGTGTCTCAGGGGTACTGCTATCTAGGATCTGTGCCAACAGCGACCAGTCCAGGGTCACATCCTCCCGCACATCCAGCCAGCGCTGAGCAAACTCGGCACAGGCTCCCCCCTGATGGGCCACCTCGGCCCATGCCATTAGCAACCGTTGAGCATCGGGCCGAAACAGCATGTCCAGTCGATGGGCTAACTGCTCAACAGGTACCGGTGCAACGAGCGGCTCCATGCTAGCCGCAGTCAACCAAGCCGCCACACGGGCTTCGAAGTGATAATAGCGCGCCAAGTACAGACGTCCGGCATCCAGGACCAATGGCCGAGTGGGTAGCGCGCCCTGGCTTGGCGCAACGACCAGCGGTATTGCCTGTAAGCGCTCGGCCAGCGTGGCGAGAGCGCCCAACTCGTGCTGCCAATGACTCAGTCCCAGACCCTCTAGGCGCTCGGGAATGGCCTTAAGGCTGAGGCACACATGTCCATCCCCGAGCTCATGGCTGAGCAATGCCAGGCACAGACCGAAAGCTGGCTCATCCGCCCCTGCCAGTTGTGCATTCAAACGCAGCAAAAAGTGGCTGAGCTCCCGATCAATCGGTCGCCAGACAGCCTCTGCCGTCAAACGGGACCAGAGCGCGCCTTGCTGCGGAAGTAACTCCTCGATCGAGGCCATCATAAACGCCGTCATGGCGATACCTCTCCGGCAAATAACCGATCCAGAGCGTGAATCAACGCTGGCTCCGGACGGGTAAAAAAGATCCCCTGGGAACTATCCGCCTGCATACCGCGCAAGAACAGGTAGAAAACACCGCCGATATGTCGTTCATAGTCATAATCGGGCAAGCGGCTCGCCAGATAGCGATGTAATGCCAAGGTATAGAGCTGGTATTGCAGATCATAGCGATGCTGGATCATGGCCTGCTGCAGCGCATCCGGCCCATAGGCATCCGCACTATCACCCAGGTGATTAGACTTGTAATCCAACACATAGAAACGCCCTTGATGCTCAAACACTAAATCCATGAACCCCTTCAGCATCCCCTGCAAGGTGGTAAAACTCAGGGGATGCGCCTGCGCGGACAGAGCATCCTGTTGCCGCAACAGTTGATTGAGCCGGTTGGCATCCAGCTCCGCGACCGGCAGCAAAAACTCCATCTCGGCCAGACAACGTGCAGCGGGAATATCCCGTAGTGCCAGCCCGGGTTGCAATTGTGCCGCCACGACATCGGCGACCCATTGTTGCAGCACCGGACGCCAGAGCTCCGGTTGCCAATCGGTCGCCAGCTGTATGCCCTGTAGCCGACTATCAATCCAGGCATCGAGTTCCGCTCCGGGCTGAATGGCAAAATCCAACCCTTCAAAGAGGCTGTGCAGAAAGGTCCCTGGTCGAGCACCGCGGGGAAAATCAAACCGATCGTAGCGCTTCTCCGCAACAGCCGACACCGGAGGTACCGGAGATGTCAAACCATTGGCGATGCGATTGGCTGGCTGCGGACCATGGGCCGAGAGCGCCGTGTAGGATGTCACCCACCAGTTGCGCTCCAGAGCTCGCTGGAAGCGCCGCACCGCACGTTGCGGCAACGGTGGCTGCGCATCCTGATAGCCCTCATCCGGCCACGCGAGTGTCTCTACTTGCTGCAGTCCGGGGATCTGCGCTTGTAAGGCCGTCAACCGGGCCGCCATCGTCGGTTGCGCATCGGTACCGCACAGCAGATAACGTAGCGCCGAAGGCAGCTGCGCCTTGGTATTCTTCACCTCGGCAACCCCCAACCAGGTGAGATACTCAGCCCGGGTCAGCGCCACATATAACAACCGTAGATCCTCGGCCAGTCGCTCCTGCTCGGCCTGCACCAACGCCGCCTCAGTATTGAGCAGATCCCAGACCACTCGGTTGCCCTCGTGGTAGCGGGCCAATTGGCTGGGCCGCCAATCGGCAATAAATGGCAGCAAGACCAACGGATATTCCAGCCCCTTGGACTTGTGGATCGTGACCACCTGAACCAAGCGCCGTTCCGATTCCAGCCGCAACTTCTGCTCGTCGGCATTGCCGTCGGGCGCAGCCAGCTGTTCCCGTAACCAGCGCAGCAGTGCATGTTCACCGGGCAAGGTTGCAGCCGCCTGCTGTAACAGCTCGGCTACATGCAAGGCATCGGTCAAACGGCGCTCACCCTCCTCTTCGATCAGCAAGCGGGCGGGGATCTGGTGACTAAACAGAAAGTGCCGAATCATCGGCAGCACGCCCTGTCGCTGCCAACGCACAGCACCCTCGCGAAACTGCTCGACAATGGCCTCCCATTGCAGCTCATCGGCATTGAGGGCCGCCAACTGGTTGGCACTCCAGCCGAGTAATGCTGTTGCCATGGCACTGCGCACCCGCACCTCATCTCCAGGGGCCAGGCAGGCCTCAAGGATCCGCAGCAGATCGTGTGCCTCTTGACTGGCCAGTACCGAATCCCGATTCGACAAATAGACACTGCCGATCCCCAGTCGGCGCAATGCACGGCGGACCAGGGTGGCCTCGGTACCGGTGCGAACGAGGATGGCAATATCCCCGGGTTGTAATGGTCGCTCCCCGATCCAGGCTTGCTGCTGTTGGGCCGCCACCAACCACTGATGGATCTGGGTGGCGCAGGCGATGACTAATTTTTGCCGGTATAGACCAGCCGCCAAAGGCCCATCACTGGCCTCCTCGCACCACAGCAAAGGCGCTACCGGCTGCCCTTGCAGGGTAAAAGCGTGTGTTTTGCCTTTGGCCTTGACCGGTAGAAAAGGGATGTCGCGATCATAGATAAACGGTGCGGCACTCTGGGCAAACAGGCCGTTGACCGCAGCCACCAGACCCGCCGTGGAGCGATAGTTGGTTTCCAGGGTGTAATGCGCCGCGACCTGCCGTTTGGCCTCCATATAGGTGAAGATATCGGCGCCACGGAAACCGTAAATCGCCTGTTTGGGATCGCCGATCAGATACAGGCCACAACTGGCTTGCCCGGCATAGAGCCGGCTGAAGATCCGGTATTGCTGGGGATCGGTATCCTGAAACTCGTCGATCATCGCCACCGGATACAGCTCTCGGATCCGTCGCGCCAAGGGATCGCCGTGAGCACCGCTCAACGCCATCGCCAGACCGCTCAACAGATCGTCAAATGCTAGCAACTGCTTGCGCCCCTTGGCCTGCTGGATGCGACTTCGCACCTCGACCAGCGCCTGGGCGAGGATCACATCCCGGATCCCCAATGGTTGTGCCATCAAGGCATCGATCGCCACAAACAGGGGATGCTGCGGTGGATTGCCTTTCGGACTCTTGGCGATCAGCAAGCCTTGGCCAAACCGCGACAGCTTGTCACTCAGCTGGTAATCCTCGGTCGGACTCCGGGCCCACTCCCCGACTTGAGCCAGCCAGTTCGGCAGATTTTTACTGGAGTAACTACGCTTATCGACCCCCGAATTGGCAATCAGCGCCGCGAGATCCGGGGCCGATTGCAGCCACAGCGTTTTCACCTCGGAGATCCGTTGCAAAATGGCCGTATGACGCTCGATCAGGGATTCTCCGCCCCCCAGACAAACTAGATCCGGGCTCGCCAAATGGGGCGCCAACTCGTTGAGCAATGCCGCCGGCTCGGCCCACTGCGCCCGCACCGCGCGCGCCAAGGGTAACGACAAGCCATAGCAATGCTGTCGCCAGTAGTCCGCCACCGCCTCGAAGCGTAAACGCGCATCATCGGTGACAAACTCGGTCTCGAACAAAGCACCGGATTCAAACGCATTGCGGGTGAGCATGCGCTGGCAAAAACCATGGATCGTGAAGATCGCGGCCTCATCCATCTGGCGCTCTGCGGTTAGCAACAAACGGCAGGCCAATGCTTGATCCGCCACATCCGCAAGCAAGCTCGCAAGCAGTGGATCCTCGCTAACGCCGAGTTCGAATGCCCGCCGCGCCTGACGGATCCGGCTCAGGATGCGCTCCCGTAACTCGGCGGTCGCCGCTTCGGTAAAGGTCACGACCAGAATCTTGTCGACCGGCAAGGGTAAAGGCTCGGGCGCGCCAAAGCCTGATGCCGCATCGCCATGCCCCAACAACAAGCGCAAATAGAGACCTGTGATGGTATAGGTCTTGCCGGTGCCGGCACTGGCCTCAATCAAGCGCTCCTGGCGCAGCGGAAAGGTCAGGATATCCAGATTCTGGCTCATGACTCGGCCTCCAGATGAGCGTAAAGCGGTGCCAATAGACGTTCACTCCACTCCGACACTTCGTCTTGTAACTGGGCATCCCAGCGCGGGAACACTCGGCGAATGTAGACATCCTCCACTTCGCCCGGATTAAAACTATCACCCTCAAATTGCTGCTGCATTTTCTGCGCGGCAATCGCCAAGCGCTGCGGATCCTCACTTCGCTGCCACTGGCGCTCCCCCTGCTGCCCTTCGCCTAACGCTCCCGCCTGCTGCAACCAAACCCATCCCACGCGCAATAACAAGGGCAGAGGGCGCGTCAAGCCGACCAAATAAGCTCCCATCAGGTCCGCCAAATGGCCGCGCGCCGATTCCGCACTCAGCGGCATCAGTTGCCAGCGATCCTGAAGCCCCAATAACTGACTGGCCTGCGGCGGCTCGCCAGCACTCGCACACCAGGCCAGATGTTCAATCCAGGCGCGCAACAGCTGGGGGATGGCAAAAGCGCCGGGGCGGTAGCGGATCAGACAGCCCTGATGGATACCAGCCACAGATCCCAGCAACCAACCTTGACTCGTCACGCTAGGTTCCACGGATGGGAGGTAAAGCAGCGGGAAATGCAACTGGACCAGGTGCCGTTGTGGTTCAGCTGACAATAGTGGCTGCAACGCCTCACACAAAGGAGCGATCCCCGCCTCACTGGTTTCCAGCAGTAATTCGCCAAAGGCGCCAACCGGTAACTGACCCGAGAGCCGCAACCGGATTTTCAATTGCGCCAGCGCCTGACCATCGGGCGCCTGAAGCCGCGCCTCCAGTAAGGATTGTTTCAGCAGGTAGCTTTCCAATGCATCAGCCGCAAAGGGCTCATCTTCTGCTTGTGATTCTTCCTGAGAGCGGAACTGAACCCGTAGCCTGCGCTCGAAAAAACCGGCAACCGGATGCCGGAAAAAACGCAATAGATCCGCCAACTCCAGCTCTGGCTGCTGTTGCCACTCATCGGGCAGTGGGAGCGGTGTCGAAAAGAAACGAGGAAGTTGGGTATCACCCGGCAAAGCATGGCTCCACTCTGCGGCGTAGGAGGTAGGGCTATCGACCCTGAAATAGCGGGCATCATAGGGAACCAGTGCCTGTTCACGGATCAGGTGCTGGCGAATAGCCGCCCGCAACGCCACCTCATCATCGGGATCCATCCCGGGAATAATGAAGGCCGATTCACAATAATCCAGCAGCTCTGCCACCAAGACCGAAGGCTCTTTGTGGCTATTGTCCTGGGCACTACGAGCAACATACGAAATGTGCAGATGCTGCTCTGCCGCCAGTAAGGCTTCGAGAAATAGATAACGATCATCTTCTCGACGTGAGCGGTCGCCCCGGCGCGGCGCCTCAGCCATTAGATCAAATCCGAGCGGGGGAACCGCCCGGGGATAGACACCATCATTCATTCCCAACAAACCAACAACCTTGAAAGGGATCGAACGCATCGGCATCAAGGTACAAAAATTAACTCGTCCCGCCAGGAATTGTTGGCCTGAACGCTGGTTGGTCAATTCGCCCTGCAGATAATCACGCAATACCGCCAGAGATAGCGGCTGTTGATAGGCGACATTATGTAACTGCTCGCGTAGCCGAGCCATGGCGAGGCGGATTTGTTCCAGCTGAGCTTCTCCCTCCTCGTCAACCCGATAAAACTCCAGCAACACCCGATCGATGAGCTCCCCCCAGGCATCGACATCGCGAGCCAGCGGCAACTGATCCCGCAACCAGCGCAAGCGCGTCAGGAAATGGCTCAAACGCCCCAACCGCTGGGCATCCTGTCCCTCGATTTCCAGGTAGGGCAATATATTGGCAAAAGGCGCCTCATCCGCCATGGCAAAACCAAGCAACATGCGTTGCATGCCATCTTGCCATGTATTGGCAGGCATCCATGGCAGCTCGAAGCGCTGCGCATCCTGAGGATCCAAACCCCAGCGGATGCCCGAATCCCGCACCCATGCCTGCATCTGTGCCAAAGCGCTTTCATCCAGATCCTGCGCCGCCATGACCTCCGGAACGGCGAGCAAACTGACCAACTCCGGCGCACTACAACGCAGATCCGGCAAATGCAGTAACGTTAAAAAACTCTGCAGCAGCGGGCTCTCCTGTTGGGCAGAGCGGTCGGAGATTGAAAACGGGATATGACGCTCAGCAACAGCGGCACCAAATACCGCCTGGATAAATGGGCTATAGCTATTGATGTCCGCCACCATGATCACCACATCCCGCGGCTTGAGTTCCGGGTTGGCGGCAAATCGGGCCAATAGCGCATCGTGCAGCACTTCAATTTCACGCAGCGGACTGTGGCAAGCATGGATCAGCACTGAATCATCATCGGCCGCCAACGCGATACGTTCCCCCTCCCGCCCACGATCCATCAATTCAAGAACATCCGCTTGTAGTGTACTCAGCACATGGCGCGGCTCGATATCAACAAAGGCATCAAATTCATTGGGCTGCAGATCAACCAGCAACGAGTGATAGTCCCGCCCCTGCTTGCCCATGGAAACCAGTAACGGGTTACCCCGAACCATATCGCCAGAGTTGGAAAACAATCGCTCCAGAGCTCCGGAATCAGCGACTAGTGGATGTTCTCCACTCAGATGGAGGTCTGCATCAAGATAAGCTCGGCGTTGCGCCAATAGCTGTTGTAGCCAGCGCTGGTCCATACGCCAATCGTCAGTCAAGTCCCCCCAGTAGTGACGACAGGGATTGGTCAGCATGACATGAACCTCGACATGCTTGCCCAATGCCGCCAAGGCTTGGAGATAATGGGGCGGTAGCGAGGTGATACCGAATACGAACAGTCGTTGCGGCAAGCCAGGCAACGCCGTGGCTGCATCCAAGGTCTGGATCAGTGCCTCGAAGAGATTGGCACGATGAATATGCAATGCCTGCTGCTCGGTTGCGGCGACCAAGGCCCGCCAGAGAATAGGCTGCCAGGACTGGAGCTCTGCGCCGAGACAACCACCACACTCCCAATCTTCAATCCAATCTGGGCGATAAACCAGATATTGATCGAAGACGTCAGCAATACGCTGACTCAATTGGTATCGCTTGCGTTCATCGTCATCCTGCTCAAGATAAATCTGCAATGGTTCGAATTCAGGTTGGCACAATAGTGACGATAACAAGCCCATGAGACGCCAAGCCATAGCCGATTTGGTATATGGATTCTGCACCGGCACCTGGGGCAGCACCTGAGCAAACAAACCCCAGACGTATGAAGAAGGTAGCGGAAACTCAAGACGTGCGGCGATACCGAACTCTACGGCTAACTGTTGTTTGAGCCACTGAGCCATCCCAGGGCTCTGCACCAGGATTTGTTCAGCCACGAAAGGGTCAGCCAATGGCTCACGCCGAATCAATGCGGCCAGCAAAGACTTGAGAACATCCAGTTGATTGGAGTGATAAACGGAAAACATGCAGCCTCCAGTTTCCGATGGTCAGCACCGGGTCGCAGAAGAGAGCATCATAAAGAAAAATACGTTAGTCAGCTGATACCTAACGAATAAATTGCGTTATCTGGCGATGAAAAATGGAGAGAGGCTATCGCGATGGAAGGGATGGTTAAAAAATGAACGAGTTAACGAGCAGGCATAAAAAAAGAGTGGCGCAGTAAACTACGCCACTCTTTTTATTTTCATTACTTCTTGTAATGAGTAGCCATGTTGTCCAAACGTTGGTTTGCACGGATGGCTTCAGACTTGGCTTCCTGTACGTCGGTAGCCAGCTTGGTTTGCTCGGAGCGCAGAGCACTCACTTCGCCAGCCAGTTGGTCAACCTTGGTAGTCAGGCCTTGTACGTCAGCGCTCAGTTGGTCGGTATTAGCACAACCAGCCAGCAGAGTAGCGCTCAGTGCAACGGTGCCCAGTAAAACTTGATATTTGTTCATGAATAACTCCCTGTAACTTGCGAGATATAAGGCAAGCATGTGCAGTATGGCATAGATTATTCCCAATAGAAGCCCTATTTTTTTCTTTTTACCCCTTGAAATTGCAGAAAAAAATTGCATAGGGTCGCAGATGGAATAAAAACTGAGTTTTTCCACTTATTTTGCTTATTTTGTAGGCAATAAAGCTTTTGTTAACCGCGAGATGAACAATAAAAATATGTCAGTAATTGACAACATATCAGCTTCAAGAAACAACACAAGGGACGACGAGCAGATTCTGGCGGGAGATTTGATATTACCGAGCTGGTGCACAGTTTATTCTCTGATATAGAAATAAGAGCACTGTTCGGGATAACCACACGGTTGGATGGTTGGATCGCTGAAAATTCTGCAAACAAAAAAGCCCAGAGGTTAGTCTGGGCTTTGCTGTTAGTGGCGGAGTGGACGGGACTCGAACCCGCGACCCCCGGCGTGACAGGCCGGTATTCTAACCGACT